>JAITSW010000105.1 GCA_031287505.1 Propionibacteriaceae bacterium | reverse complement strand
ACAGTCCCACATCCGAAACAAGCTGTTCACATCGTGAAGGTAGAATAAGGGCGAGGAGGTAGTGTGGAACTGGAACAAGTGATGTTGCTCGGTTCCGCCGTGCTGCTTGCCTGCATTTTGGCTGCGCGTTTGAGTACCCGCTTGGGTCTGCCTTCGCTGTTGATCTTCCTGGGTTTGGGAATGGTCGTCGGCGAGCTTGGGCTCAAATTCACCGACGCAGGCTTGGCCCACACCCTCGGCTTCGCCGCCTTGGTCTTGATTTTGGCAGAAGGCGGTTTCACCACCAAATGGTCTGAGATCAAAAATGCGCTGCCCATCGCCATTCTTTTGGCAACTGTCGGGGTGGTCACCCAGGTGGCATTGGTGGCCGTCTTTGCCCATTTCGTCTTGGGCATCGAGCCGATAACAGCCATCCTGCTCGGAGCTGTCACCTCTCCCACCGACTCGGCCGCCGTCTTCTCGGTATTGCGCAAGGTGCCGTTGCCCTCGCGCATCCGGGCAACCCTAGAGGCCGAATCTGGCTTCAACGACGCCCCCATCGTCTTGCTGGTCACCACCGCTACCGTTTGGGCGGTCTCCGGCATAGACGACAACCCCGCCGCCCTCATCGGCGACGTGCTTTGGGAACTGGTCGGCGGGCTTGCGCTCGGCGTGGCAGTCGGCTTCGTCGGGGCTTTCGTCATGCGCCGCATAGCCCTGCCAGCCTCCGGCCTCTACCCCCTGGCAGCCCTCGGATGGGCGATCTTGGCGTACGGGGCTGGATCGTCTCTGCATCTGTCTGGCTTCGCCGCTGTTTACGTCGCCTCTGTCGTCTTGGGCAACTCGAATCTCCCCCACCGCCACGCCACCCGCTCTTTTGCCGAGGGAATCGGTTGGATTGCCCAGATCGGGCTCT
Source organism: Propionibacteriaceae bacterium (assembly GCA_031287505.1). Taxonomy (GTDB): domain Bacteria; phylum Actinomycetota; class Actinomycetes; order Propionibacteriales; family Propionibacteriaceae; genus Propionicimonas. The sequence goes on along the minus strand of JAITSW010000105.1, from coordinate 4,783 downwards.
TCGTCATGTTGGGTCTGCTGGCCGATGCCATGCGGATCTCCCCCACCGCCATCACCGGGGCCGTCATTATCGGCGTCTTCCTTACTTTTGCGGCTCGTCCCCTAGCGGTATTCCTGTGCTCGGTGTGGTTCAAGGTGCCGCTGCGCGAAATGGCTTTCGTCTCCTGGGCAGGCCTGCGGGGCGCAGTGCCGATCATCATGGCATTGGTTCCGCTGGCCGAGAATGCCCCCGGCTCCGATTTCATCTTCGACACCGTCTTCTGCTTTGTCATTGTTTTCACCGTCTTGCAGGCTCCCACCCTGCCTTGGGCCTCGCGCCTGCTAAAGGTTTCCAAAGGTGAAGACTCCACCGATATCGACATTGAGTTCGCCCCCCTGGACAACATCAAAGCGGACATGATGCAGGTGCACATCGAACCCGGCTCCCGGCTTCACGGCGTAAGCGTCCGCGAGGTGCGGTTGCCGAAGAATTCGGTGATTTCACTGATCGTGCGCGACCATGAGACATTCACGCCGCACGCAGAGACCAGGCTTCTCACCGGTGACGACCTATTGATTGTGACGCGGGTCGAAGACCGGCAAAAGGTGGAACGGCGATTGCGGTCCCTTTCAGATTACGGCCGCCTGGCGCGTTGGCGCGATAGCTAGCGGGTCAGCTGTGTGACAACTGCTGCGAAGACTCCAGGCCGGGGTGCCCGCCGCTTCGGGACTCTGCCAGTTTCACGGTTTCGAAATGGCTGTTGGCGGCTACTTCTTTTGCCGGCTTCTTGGATTTGGGGAGGCTGTGGCGGTGGCAACGCCGCGTAGCAGTTGGCGGCTACTTCTTCTTAGCCGGCTTCTTGGATGCCTTAGCGGACGGTGAAGCCTTGCTCGACGCTTTCGCACTTGCCTTTTGCGATGGCGAAGCAGAAGGCGTCGCAGTGGCCGTGGCGCTGGGCGTGATGATGCGCGGCAAGCAGACCGGCCCCTTGACCTTCACCGAGGTGACCTTCGGCTTATCCGGCGCTTTGTAGGCGTTTCCGACAAGCACGTCAACCACATGGTCGGTGCGGCCATCGCCCTTGGCTATGGCGTTCTCAAAAAAACCCAACACCAGTTGGACTTCCGGATCGTTGGCGTCATTGCCCACCACCACGGTCTGCTGGATTTCTTCTTCGGTGTTATTGACTTTGATCGAATTAAAGCCAAAGGCAATCAGATAGTTCGAGGTGCGCTTGGCCAAGCCGCCCGTGCTACCGCCGTTGAAAACTCTGACGGTGACGTACTCAGGAGTGAGTTCGCCGTCTGGAATGGGCGTGTCGACGCATAAGTCTGCGGCACGCGGGCCCGGACCGGTCTTTAGCATCCCGTAACCCCAATAAGCGGCATAGCCGACTAATGCGAGGGCAAGCAGCATCACGACGGGGGTGACGATCAATCGCACGTTTCGGGGCACCGATCCTCCTTTTTGGGGAACCTCAACGTCCGGTGCCAGCGTACACGATGGCCTCTTCGCTTGAGTCTAACCCGAACGCGGTGTGGGCGGCCCGCACCGCCTGATCTACATTCTCGGAAGCTACGGCAACCGAAATCCGAATTTCGGAGGTCGAAATCATCTCGATGTTTACCCCGGCCGCCGCCAACGCGGCAAAGAAGCGGGCCGTCACGCCTGGATGCGAACGCATCCCCACCCCGACCACCGACACCTTGCCGATAGCATCGTTGTAGAGCACCTTGGCATAGCCCACTTCGGCAGCAGCAGCCTCCAACGCCTGCAGTGCGGCAGCTCCGCTGGATTGCGGCAAAGTGAAGGAAATGTCGGTCAGACCCGGACGGTCGGTGGAGACGTTCTGCACAATCATGTCGACGTTGATGTCGGCGTCGGCAATGGTTTGGAAAATCCTGGCCGCCGCGCCGATCCGATCCGGCACTCCGACGATGGTGACCTTTGCTTCGGAACGGTCATGCGCGACTCCGGAAATCAGCGGCTGCTCCACAGCTTCCTCCTCAGTGTGTTCGATGTCTCTAACCCAAGTACCCGGCTTATCTGAAAACGATGAGCGCACATGCACCGGCACGCGCTCCCGACGGGCGTATTCCACACAGCGCAGATGCAAGACCTTCGCACCGCTGGCGGCCATCTCAAGCATCTCCTCATACCCGATTTCCGGGATTCTAGAAGCCCCCTGGACGATGCGCGGATCGGCGGTGTAGACGCCGTCCACATCGGTAAAAATCTCGCAATATACGGCATCGAGGGCATCCGCCAGCGCCACCGCGGTGGTGTCGGACGCCCCCCGGCCCAAAGTGGTGATGTCTTTGGTGGTCTGCGATACCCCTTGAAAGCCGGCCACGATCACGATGTTCTCATCTTCAAGCGCTGAAACGATGCGCCCGGGGGTGATGTCGATGATACGGGCATCCCCGTGGGAGGCGGTGGTGATAACACCGGCTTGGGAGCCGGTGAAAGAGCGCGCGTCGTAGCCTAAATCGTTGATGGCCATAGCCAATAGCGCCGCCGACATCCGCTCCCCGGCGGTGAGCAGCATATCAAGCTCGCGCGGACGTGGGTCTTTGGAGACTTGCAGGGCCAAATCCATCAACTCATCGGTGGTGTCGCCCATGGCCGAAATAACCACAACTACGTCGTATCCCGCCAATTTGGAGGCCACAACGCGCTTAGCCACCCGTTTGATGCTCAGCGCATCGGCAACGCTTGACCCGCCGAATTTCTGGACGATTCGCAAGATACCTCCTAGACCTGCCGCCCTTATTGTACTTATCTTCTGGCGATATCATCACGCAGCCGCAGCGCGACGTCGGGAACATTGGTGAAGACCGCGTCACATCCCCACGAAATCAGCTTTGCCAAAGTCCGATTCAGATCTGCCACCCAGGGACGGATTTTGAGCCCGGCTTCATGGGCTTTGCGAACGTAACGCGAATTCCACACCGTGGGCGCCGGCGGGTGCACCGCCTGCGCCCCAAGCTCAACTGTGCGCGGCACCGGCCGCCACGACAGCACCGAGAACAGATCGCCCAACTCGGAGAATGCCCCTGGCTGGGCAGACTTTGCCGCTGCCAGCGGATCCGGCTCGATAGCTTTATCAAAAGGCCGCCAGAGCGGCACTTCAAAAAGCGCTGCCAACTCAAACAACCCGGCGTTGCCAGCCGAATCCTGCAGGCTCTTTAGCCGCTGGACCGATTCTTGGCTGAACGACGAGAGCACCACCCGTCCACCCAGGGAAAACTCGGAGATCTTCTCGATAACCCGCTCCTCCAAGCCGGGATAGGCGATCACCGAGTTTTTGAGCTCTATGTTGACCGACATCGGGCTGGGAGCCAGCAAATCCAAAACCTCATCCAGCGTCGGGATATCGGTGCGTTCAAAACCACCCTCGAAACGCGCCGAGGCGTTGAACTCCCGCAACTGGCTAAGCGTGAAATCAACTACCCGCCCAGTTCCATCACTCGTGCGGTCAACGGTCTCGTCATGGATGACGGCCAACTGCCCGTCGCGGGTGAGCTGGACATCAAATTCCACCCCGTCCGCCCCGATTTCGATAGCTCGCGCAAATGCGGGCAGGGTATTCTCCGGCGCTTGCCGGCTGGCCCCCCGATGAGCCCAAATCTCAGTCGTCAACAGCTAGTCCGGCCATCGTCCGCTCCACATCTGGCAACAACTCCGCCAAAGTGTTCGGCACCGACGAATAGAACATCGAATACCCCGAAACAGATGTTTGCACCACGATGAGATCGATCTGCTCCGAAGTGGCGATCAGACCCGGGATGTTGAACTCCACGGTAGTCTCAATGAGCCAACCATCGTGGCCGTCCACGGGGAAAGACTCGCTGCGGGCATCTGCGCGCGCCAGCTCGGTGTTGGAGTAAAACTCGCCAAGCACGCACTTCATCAGCATTTCCGCCCCCTGCTTGGTTGAGGCAAAACCGTCGCCGATGAAGAGTTCGCTGACTAGCACCGAGGCTACCCACGAAGAAGAGCCGCCGTCGTAGTACAGCTGGTCTAATACCGTCTGAGTCGCCGCCAGGGAGTTATATGCCACCCGCGAGTCCATCGCCACCTCACCCCAAGGTGATCCGAGTTCCTCATAAGAGAGCTTCCCACCGTAAACCCGATTGCCCTTGACCATTGGCTCAGTGGCTTCTTCGTCGTCGACAGGCACATCCGGGCAGATATTCTGGGTGGCCGTGCCGCTGGGGTTAGGCGCTATCGGAGACACCGTGGAAACACTGTTCACCACCCAGACGACCACGAGCACGATCGCCAGGACAACTATGCCCAGGACAACCCACCAGGCCTTTGAGCCGCCCCTAGACTGCGTCTGATAGTAGGGCTTGGCATACCCTCCGGCACCGTATTGCTGTTGGCCGTAGGGATTTTGCCGGTCGGGGTATTGCCCATAGGCACCAGGCTGAACCGGCTGGGTGCCGGGGCGAATCGGCTGGGTGGCATCCCATCCAGGCTGCGCGCCATAGCCTTGTTGGCCATAGCCTTGTGTGGGCGGCTGAGCCGGGTATTGCGGCCCGGCTGCGACTTGTCCCTGCGGATCAGCGCTTACCGAAGTCGTCCAGTTATTTCCGTCCCAATACCGATATTGGCCGCTTTGGCCTCCTGGATCTGGATACCAACCCGCCTTGCTCATGTCTAAAGTCTAGTCGAGTTAAACATCCAAATCTAAGAGCGCATTCTCGACAACCTCGCTCAAGGCCGGATGGATCCAATACTGGCCGCGGGCGGCTTTGCGAACGTCGATTTCCAACGACATTATCTGCGTCAGCGGTTG
>JAITSW010000102.1 GCA_031287505.1 Propionibacteriaceae bacterium | reverse complement strand
CTAATCAACAGCTCCAATGGGTTCGCCGAGAAGCCTACACGCGAAGTCATTTCGCTCCTCAAATCTGACCAGTCGCTCAAAGAAGTGGTTTTGGTGGACGGGGAACAGCTCATCCGGGTGGAATCGAAGGCCAATCCGCCGGTGAAGATTCGCGCCCACTGGGTGGGTAATCAGACGCAAGACATCACCCCGCTGCTCAACGAGCGTATTGCCGATCAAACACTCGATAAATGGACTGTGGAGAATTCCGGGCAGGGGTTTTGGGCGACTTTCCTTTTTACCGTGGTTCCCTTCCTGTTGATCGGAGTGCTCTTTTTCTTCATGCTCTCCAATATGGGTGGCAATAACAAGGTTCTGGGATTTGGCAAGTCGAAGGCGAAAATGGCCAATAAGGAGACGCCGCAGACCACCTTTGCAGACGTTGCCGGGGTGCCGGAAGCCATCGAGGAACTGCAGGAGATCAAAGAGTTCTTGGCTGAGCCCGAGAAATTCAAGGCTTTCGGTGCCAAGATTCCGCGCGGTGTTCTGCTCTACGGCCCTCCCGGGACTGGTAAGACGTTGCTGGCCCGAGCGGTTGCCGGTGAAGCCAAGGTTCCGTTCTTTTCGATTTCCGGCTCGGATTTTGTCGAGATGTTCGTCGGTGTGGGCGCGTCGCGGGTTCGCGATCTTTTCGAACAGGCCAAAGAAGCTGCCCCGGCAATCGTTTTTATCGACGAGATTGACGCTGTCGGCCGGCACCGCGGCGCTGGTATGGGCGGCGGGCACGACGAACGCGAACAGACCCTAAACCAGCTCTTGGTAGAACTTGACGGCTTTGACGAGCATGGCGGTGTGGTGCTGATTGCGGCCACCAACCGGCCCGATGTTCTTGATCCGGCTTTGCTGCGTCCGGGTCGTTTCGATAGGCAAATCCCGGTGGAAGCTCCAGATATTGCCGGACGCGAGCACATCTTGCGCGTGCACGCGGCCAATAAGCCGATTGCCCCAGAGGTCGATTTGGGTTTGATCGCCCAGCGCACTCCGGGGTTCACCGGTGCCGACTTGGCCAACGTGTTGAACGAAGCCGCTTTGCTGGCTGCTCGGCAAAATGCGGTGAATATCGGCAAGCTGCAGGTTGACGAGGCGATCGACCGGGTTATTGCCGGCCCGCAAAAGGCCAGCCGGGTGATGGATAGCCACGAGTTGCTGATTACCGCCTATCACGAAGGCGGCCACGCCCTTGTTGCCGCCGCTATGCCGGGCACCGACCCGGTGCAGAAGGTCACCATCCTTCCGCGCGGTCGGGCTTTGGGTTACACCATGGTGATGCCGGACAGCGACAAGTACTCCGAGACCCGCAGCGAGTTGATGGACGAATTGGCCTATATGCTGGGCGGACGCGCTGCCGAAGAGCTGGTCTTCCACGATCCCACCACCGGGGCTAGCAACGACATTGAAAAAGCCACCAAGGTGGCTCGGGCAATGGTCACCCAATATGGTATGACGGAACGGCTGGGCTCGGTGCGGCTGGGCACTGGCGACCAGGAGCCGTTCTTGGGTCGGGACTACGGCCACACTCGGGACTATTCCGAAGCGGTGGCGGCCATCATTGATGAAGAAGTGGCCAAATTGATCGCCAATGCCCATCAAGAGGCCTATGAGGTTCTCAGTGAAAACCGCGAGGTTTTAGACGAGTTGGTGCGCCAGCTTTTGGCTAAAGAGACGCTGGACAAAGCCGAGATTGCCGCTGTCTTTGAGCCGCTAAAACGTTGGCCGCAACGCAGTCCTTGGACAGGTTCCCCCGATCGGGAGCCGTCATCGCAGCCGCCGGTGCGGGTGCCCGCAAAGGCGGCGCCGGTGCCGACTCCGCCGGCGGGATATCCGCCAATGCCTACGGGTTTCGCCCAGCAGCCGGTTCCGGTGCCACAGCCGGTACAGGTGCCGCAGCCGGTTCCGGGGCTTCCCGGTGTTCTCCCCGATCCGGCACATCCGCAACAGATCGTCGGCCCGGACGGTAATTTGTATTGGTACCCGGCTCCGCCGCCGGGGTATGTCATGCCCGGTGCCCCTCTCACGCGGCAGGGAATAGGCTACCCGCCGCCTCCGCCGGCATTTGGCGGATCTCCGGCATCAGAACCGCAGAATTCTGAGCGGAATCCGTGGTCGGCTCCGACGCAGGCGTTGCCCGGGGAAGATGGGGGTACGCTTGCGGCAGCGGGGCAGCCGGCGGAACTAACGCCTGCGCCCCTTGAAAACCCGGACGAAGTTGTGGCGTCAGGTGAGTCAAACGACTCCGACCGGCATAATGAGCCGGGGTCGCCCGCCCCGGCTGAAGACTCAGCTGGTGGCGGAGAGGATTCCGGGTCTCGCCCGCAATGACGCAGCGGGTGTTCTTTATGGCGTTAGGCAGTAAATGGCAGTAGACGAGGCGCGAGTCGCGGCGGCCGTTAGAGAGATTTTGATCGGAATCGGTGAAAATCCTGACCGCGACGGGCTAGCGGAAACTCCCGCCCGGGTGGCTCGCGCCTATTCGGAGTTTTTCGCCGGGCTAGACCATGATCCGCAAGAGGTGCTGGCCACTACTTTCGACATCGGGCACGATGAGATGGTGCTGGTAAAAGACATCGAGCTCTTCAGCACCTGCGAGCATCATTTGCTGCCCTTTATCGGGGTGGCGCATGTGGGCTATATCCCATCGTCGGGGAAGATCACCGGCCTGTCTAAGCTGGCACGGCTGGTCGACTTGTACTCGCATCGGCCGCAAGTGCAGGAACGCCTCACCAGCCAGATCGCGGACGCCCTTGTGGAGCATCTGGGGGCAACAGGGGTCATCGTGGTTTTGGAATGCGAGCATTTGTGTATGACGATGCGCGGAGTTCGCAAACCGGGTGCCAAAACGGTCACTTCGGCGGTTCGGGGCAAAATGCGTGCCACGGCTACCCGCGCTGAAGCGATGAGTTTGATCTTGGGCTAGCCCAAATTGAAAGGGGGCGTCCGAAATGACGCTCGGAGACTATCGGGTTGTAGCTTCGGTAAGCTCTCTTAGGTGAGCCTGCCGCACTATGATCGCACCCTCGTCATGGGGATAGTCAATTGCACGCCGGATTCATTTTCGGACGGCGGTGATTTCTTCGACACCGAGGCGGCGATTACCCACGGGATAGAACTGATCGCCCAGGGAGCCGACATTATTGACGTCGGAGGCGAGTCTACCCGGCCTGGTGCGCGGCGACCCAGCGCAGCCCGGGAGCTGCAACGGGTGCTGCCCGTCATTGCCGAATTGGCGAAGGCTGGAGCAGTCGTCAGCGTGGATACCATGCGGGCTTCGGTGGCCGAAAAGGCTGTCGAAGCTGGGGCGGCAATAGTAAACGATGTTTCCGGTGGCCTTACCGATACCAGGATGCTAGGTCTTGTGGCCGAGTTGAATGTGGGGTACATCGCCCAGCACTGGCGCGGCGTCCGCGGTCGGATGAGCGCTAAAGCCCAATACCAAGACGTTGTCCAAGAGGTCAGGGATGAGTTGCTCGCCCGTGTCGAGGCCTGTCTGGCAGCCGGGATCCAAGAAGAAAATGTGATTATCGATCCGGGGCTGGGATTCGCCAAGAATTCGCAGCACAATTGGCTGATCCTCAAACACTTGGATGTTCTGATTGAGTTGGGGTGCCCGGTTCTCATCGGGGCATCCCGAAAACGCTTCCTCGCCGAGTTGCTCGGTGATCCAGGTGCCCCAAGACCGCCCAAGGAGCTTGACGGCGCCACAGCGGCGCTAACCGCTTTATTGACTTCTCAGGGGGTGTGGGCGGTGCGCACCCATACCGTTCGTGACCAACGAGACGCCATAGCCGTGGCACAAGCCCTATCGAACGCCGACCGGGTTTAGGGAGTCGCAATGTCGCAAGCCCACCCTTATGAGATAGCCATTACCGGCATCAAGGTGAACGCGTGCCACGGGGTCTACCCCAAAGAGAAGGTGGTGGAGCAGGAGTTTCGCATCGACGTGGTCTTGAGCCTTCTCCGCCCCAGTGATGCAGACGAATTGTGCGCCACCGTCGATTATTCGCAGGTTGCGAAGGATATCGCGTTTTTCGTGTCTTCAACTTCATTTGACCTCATAGAGACTTTGGCATCGGGCATTGCGCGAGAACTACTCGAGAA
>JAITSW010000092.1 GCA_031287505.1 Propionibacteriaceae bacterium | reverse complement strand
AATGAGCCCAGCGATGACTCGGGTCGCTCTTTCGAGTTCATGCGCGAGGCTGGGTTGCAGGTAACCCTTGGAAGAGACAGGTGGGACGACCCTGGTCGCCCGATGACAACCGAGGAACTGATAGCTGCCTGCTCAGATGCCGATGCTGTCACCGGGGTGTCGCGGGATAGCTATCAGGGAGCCTTTATGAGGGCTTGCCCAAACCTCAAAATCATCTCTAAGGTGGGTGTGGGAGTCGAAAAGATCGATTTGGCGACTGCCACAGATCTAGGCATCTTGGTCACGAATACCCCCGTTGAAGAAGGCATCAAAGCTGTTGCGGAACACGCCGTCACTCTTATGCTCGCCTTGTCCCACACCATTAAACAGCTTGAACAAGTTCTGAGATCTTCGAGATGGAGGGGGCCGGACACCTCTCCGGCTAACCTTTTTGGGAAGAAAATCGGATTTCTCGGCTTCGGTCGGATTGCTAGGGAAGTTGCCCACCGGCTAAAGAACTGGGATGTGACAATGGTTGCGTACGATCCGTATGTGGATCAGGAGCAGGCAGCTTCAATCGGTGTCTCGCTTTGTTCGCTGGACGAGGTTCTTTCGCAATCTGACATAATCTCGGTTCACTTGGTCGTTACTAGGGAGACAAGGGATCTTTTGGGAGCCGAACAGTTTTCGCTCATGCGTCCAGGTGCGCTCATTGTCAATACTTCTCGGGGGGAAGTGATCGATGAGGATGCTTTGGCAAATGCGCTGGCAAGTGGTCACATCAAAGGCGCCGGGCTGGATGTGTTCAAGGAAGAGCCCCCAGATCTCTCGCATCCGCTTTTCCAGCTTCCCAATGTCATCGCAACACCACATGCGGCTGGGTTTGCAGCAGAAAGCATCTACGCAAATGCTATAGCAGCCGCGCACAACATTGTGGATGCGTTGCAAGGGAGGATCCCCCAAACGGTGGTAAATCCTGCCGCCATCCCAAAATGGCAAGAGCGATGGAGCTAGCAAGTCAAACAAAGAAGGGTAATCCTAAATATCAGCAAGGTATATTTTTGCGTAATCCGCGAACTAAAAGGGGATCATGAAGCCCATCACATACGATCTAGGGTCGCCCGTGCCTAGCCGCGGCGAATCGGCACGTACCAACGCCGGACCCGCAGTCCTCAATCTTATTCGACGCCATGACGGTGTGTCCCGCACCGAACTTGCCCGCCGGACAAATATGTCGGCACAGGCAATTTCTAAGATCGTGGCCCGACTTGTCGATGAAGGGTTGGTTTGGGAATCGGGAACACAGTCGGTCGGAGTCGGTAAAGCCCGAACTCGGCTTTCAATAATTCCACAATCTAGATTCGCCCTCGGTATTCATTTGGATCGGTCGGAGGCATTCGTCTGTCTAGTGAACCTGGCTGGAGACGTTCAGTCTTCGACGCAGCTTGAATACCCATCGGTGCCTTCTGGGCCGGAAACTGTGGCTTTGCTCTCTCTGGCAGTCAATGGTCTTCTTGAAACTGATGAGGCGATTCGTCCGCGACTTGCCGGTTGTGGTATTGGAATGGCCGGCCCGGTAGACCACCGGACGGGAATAGCGACCGCTCCAAATAACTTTGCCGGCTGGCGTGACATTCCGTTGGCCTCAATGCTTTCGGAAAAAATCGGGATACCGGTTGCAATCGATAAGGAAACCAACATGGCCATGCTCTCTGAGCATTGGCAGGCACCTCGAAAAGGTTGGAATGTCGTTATCTACGTTGGTACCGGGATCGGCGCAGCTTGGACTATCGACGGAGAAGTCTACCGGGGCAGTCACTCCGATGCCGGCGAGTTTGGACACACGGTCATCGATCTAGACGGCCCTCTGTGTGTCTGTGGACGTCACGGGTGTGTTGAAGTGTTTACCTCGCCAGCGGCGGTAGTGCAGAAATACGACCTCGCCACCGGTAAAAGTGATAGTTCGTCTAAGCCGGTTGCCTGGAACTCGCAAACTACCGCACAGCTGGCTGAAATCGCAGGTCTAGCACGCAGAGGGGATGCCCAAGCACGTGCCTCACTCTATGAGTCGGGCTACTATCTCGGGATAAGTGCTGCAAACTTGGTGACTTTGTTGGATATCGACAACGTGACTTTAGCCGGTCCGATGCTCGAAGCCGTCGGCCCCCACTACCTTCTGGGTGTTGAGGACGGGTTTTTGATCACCGAAACCGATCCGCAGCGTAGTGCGCAAATCTCGGTAAGCCCAGACTTACATTCTGAGCGAATCGCTTCCGGAGCAGCGTTCCTATTCCTCAACCGCGTCGGCACGTAAACAGCCTGATTTAAGCGAACGACAATGAGCGAAATCACTGACCAGGCTAAAAGAGTGGCTGTGGTTACCGGCAGTGGTGATATCGGGCTCGCTATCGCAAATAGCTTGGCAACTATGGGGATGGGTGTTGTCGTTTTTGGCCGCGACCAGGAGAAAACCGTCCGGCGGTTGGCCAAACTCAATCCCTCGATAACCTCACGTTTGAGCGCCTTGGGTGTTTGAGTTGCCATCGAAGATGAGGTAAGCGTGGATTGGAAAAGGGTTTACGCCTAATTCCATCGGCTTGATGTGCTAACAGGTATTGCCTACTTCATCGACAAAACTCGGGCTAACACCTTGTCTAGGGCAGCTTCCCAAGCTGCGAGAGATCCCGCTTCTTGTATATGGGTGACGGCTAGTTCGTTTAGGCCGCCAGGGGTCATTTCTTTCCAGATTTCGCCTAGCTGCCCGGGGGAGAGGGTTTTTGCCTGCTGGAGCAATGCTTCGAAGAAGGAGATGGTATAGCGCGCGGAGAGTTCGGCTGGCAAGCCGTTTGCCGCACCCCAGGAAACCACTGCGCCCAAGGTGGCGTAGTAGGGGCTCATCAAGGCGGTGACCACCTGTAAAACGTCCAACTCGCGCTCATTCCTTGCGGGGACTAGGTCACCTAATCCCTCGAAAAACTCCGCGACTTGTGCGGAATCTGGGTATAGCGCCAGCGGCCCGACGCGTTGGGCGATAAAGGGCAGCGGGACCATCCGGGTCAGCGACGCGGTTGAGCCGACCCATTCGCGTACCTGCTCGAGGGAGAAGTTGGCGACTAAGTCGACAACCTGGTGGTCTGCCCGGAAACTCAGCGCCGTCAACACATCTTTGGCCACGCGTGGGATAACCGCCAAAACCACCCAGTCGGACGAATCCAGCACTTCTTGATTGGAGGCCTTGACTTCGACATTGGGGAATTGCGCTGCCAACGCCGCAGCCTTTTCAGCGTTCCGGGGCGAGAGGGCAACGCTGATATCGTCGCCGTAGCGGGCCAATAAGCCCCGCGCCACAGCGTTGGCGATAGTGCCAACTCCCACAAATCCGATTCTTGGCATTGGAGTCCTTAAAGAGAATAGGCGAAATGTGTTGCGCCCCCAAGTAAGTGGCACATTCTGCGTCAATCCTAGTAAACTTCCCCACGGTGACGTGTCTGAGCGGCCGAAAGAGCGCGCCTCGAAAGCGCGTGTGGGTTTTACCCACCGTGGGTTCAAATCCCACCGTCACCGCCATGTGATGTCTCGGGACATAGTTGACGCTATGTCTTGGGTCATTGTTTACGTGGCTCTGACTTCGGGGTTTGTCGTTTGGT
>JAITSW010000079.1 GCA_031287505.1 Propionibacteriaceae bacterium | reverse complement strand
AGATTGAGGGGTGACATAGCCTGTTTGGGTATTCATTGAAACAATGTCATCACTCACTCCGACAAGTTTGAAATCCTTTCCGATGCCGGTAAGCGTTACTAAATCCCCAATTTTCGCTCTGAAAGCCTCTACGGCCGTTTTGCCTAAAACGATCTCGTCTGCATTAGCCGGCCAGGAACCGGCAGTGAGCGTGCTCCAACGAAATTGTTCGCTAGGTAGGGCAAAATAGTTAACAAACTCGCTGTGTCCGGCAAAATCGGTGGCGTCCGGAAAAGCTTTCAAAAACTCTGCCCCAGTTACCGAATCAATAGATTTTAACTCTCTTGATAGCTGCTCTGAATCGGCTGCCGGGCCGTCAGGGTTGGCGATGGTGAAAGACACGTCAGACTTAGACAAGTAAGCCGTCTTCTGCAAAGCGGTAGTTTCTTGCATGGTTGCGGTAATGCCTGATGCTGCGACCATGAAACCTACACTGATCGCCACCGCGATTACCACCGCGGCAAACCGAGACGGGTGATATCGGAGTTCTCGAAGAGCGAATTTAAGCATTTTTGGTACTCAACCTCCGCAGTGCGCCAAGCACAAGATCAGCATCAGGTTGGTCAAGGTCTTCTCGAATCTGGCCGTCGGATAGAATCAACGCCCGATCTGCATAAGCGGCAGCGTTGGGGTCATGGGTCACCATGATGATGGTTTGCCCGAATCGATCAGTGCAGCGGCGCAAATAGCTCAAAAGCTGTTGGGAGTTGCGCGAATCAAGCGCCCCAGTTGGCTCGTCGGCGAAAATAACCTGTGGTTTGGTGATCAGAGCACGGGCCACGGCAACCCGCTGTTGCTGACCTCCAGACAATTGGGATGGCAAATGTCTGAGTCGTTCAGTTAAATCCAAGGAAGAAACAACAGCGTCGAAATGCGACTTGTCTGGTTTGCGCCCAGCCAGATCCAGTGGTAGCAGAATGTTCTGCTCAGCGGTGAGGGTGGGTAACAGATTGAACTGTTGGAATACGAACCCAACTTGATCACGCCGCAGCGCGGTGAGTTTTCGATCAGTGAGCGCCGTCAACTCAATACCGGCAAAGACCACCACCCCAGAGGTGACCTGGTCTAATCCAGCCAAACAGTGCATAAGGGTGGATTTACCAGAACCAGAAGGACCCATAATGGCACTGAATGTTCCCGCGCTGAAACTTGCCGACAACCCATCCAGCGCCCGCACGGCAGTATCATCCTCGCCATATACCTTGACCAGGTCTATTGCTTGGACGAGTACTTGAGGGGCAGAGGCATTCGGAGAGTCGGTAGGCTGCAAAATTGCACGCTTATAAGGCAAGTTGTCAGAAGTCATGAAACGACCCTACCCCATACCCCAAAAAACTTCTCCTTTTATTCCTTCCAGGCATCACGCCTTCGGACTGTCCCCATAGCGTCTGGTCAACGACACGTCTGCCCGCCCCGAGGCAAAAGTGACCTAAGTCGGGTTTGTGAAACTATCGGATTCAAACGCCCTATCGGCAAGGCAAGGACTTGTGCGGATAATGCGGCCATGGAATCGTTTTCTCGCTGCCGCAAAACAACGTGTCCAGCCGGAAACACTCCCGGGGCGGCAAAGCCGAACTCGCACTGCGGATCACACTCTGGATTGAAGCCACCCACAACAGGCACCGTCAACGACGGCTAGGGAAACTAACCCCCGTCGAATACGAAACAATAACGACCAACACAATCAAAACTGAATACGCCAAAACGGCATAAACAACAAAACAACAGTCAACCGAACCCTCAGCAAACCCAAGTGGCTAAACCGAAGTTATTGCCTCGCGGATGCGGCGGTGATGCTAGAGCGCACTGCCCGCGTTTGAACCTTGTTCCAGTTGCTGCTTCGCGGTGAATGGCGCGAATTTCCCCAGGGTGACGATCAACACCAGGAGGATCGCCGGGATTATCAATCCGCTCCACCCGGTGATATTCGCGTGCAGCGGATCGAAAACGCCGTCCTTCGCAATGAAGACGGCATACAGAGAGGCTGCGGCGTTGAGTGAGCTATGCGCAAGGGCGGCTGGCCACACTGATCCGCCGCGCAACCTGAGCCATCCGAAGATCCCGCCCATGATGGTGCTGAATCCGACCATCGCGATGAGTGCCAGCCAGCCCGGGGTGCCCGGGTAGTTGTAGCCGAGGAGGATGACCGGCGCGTGCCAAAGCCCCCAGATCACGCCGGAGCTGAGGATCGCCGGCCACCGGCCAAATCGCAGGAGCTTCGGGAGTAGCCACCCGCGCCAGCCGATCTCCTCGCCGAGTGCGGGGATGATGTTGATGAACAGCGCCCCGATCAGCACATTCGCGAACTGCGCCGCCGCGAGCAAACCTATCGGGATCGGTAGCTCCGTGATGCCAGCCTCTGCGAGTCGCATCTGCATGATCTGCTGGAACCCCGAGAAATGGGTGAAATCGGCAGGATACAGCCCGAACAGCGACCCGACGACCAGTGCGAGCAGGCACAGTGCGACAGGGAGGATGAGTGCGATCACCAGGTAGCCGATCAGCCTGCCCACCGGGTTGAGGGGTACTAGGCCCAGGGCGCGGGCTTTGTGTTTTGGTTTCTCGATGGAGAACACGGTGATGATGGCTGCGACTGTCGGAGCGAACATCATCAACACGGCCAACATGCCCGCCAGCGGTGAACGCAATCCTTCTCCCAGCCAAAGCGGAAGCGCGATCAGCCAGGCAAGCAGAAACGACACTCCGACGAAGACCGCTATCGACACTCCGAACCGCTCATCACCTGGATCGCTCGTGTTTTGTTGACTCATTGTCACCTCTCCTTTAGTGCCGCTCGAAACTTTTTCGATTCGGATATCGTTCTTTCTCTCTTGTTCGCCTTGTTCCTGTCAGCAGGGACGTCATAGGGGTGGGTTTTGGCTGAGTTCGGGTGTGCTCATGTTGCCTTGGGAGTGAGGATGAACAGACCGGCGATGCTCTGGTCATCACGGAACACTATCCGAGCGGTGAATTCCCCAGCCTCGTAATTCAGTTGCGTATTGGTCACGGTCACGTCGGCCGCCCGGACGACCTCGGGAGTGCCATAGCTCTCAAATGAGCCGACCTGCCCAATCACCTGCGCCCAGGCTGCCGCCAGCGCTTCGGGGGAAAGCCCGTCCTTCATCGCAGCGTCGAACCGCGCCGTGACAGATGACCAAGACGCGCAAGCGAGGTCATCGATCACAGCCTTAGCCAGCGCGGCAGCCTCGGGCAGTGGTGTGGTGTTCATTGGTTCCCCTGTCCTGGGGTCGATCGGTTTGCCGTAACGCTGGAATGCCGCTTGGCGAGACACGCCCAACGCGTCACCGATTTCTTTCCAGGAAGCACCCGCTTGCCGGGCGCGCTGGATCGCGGCGACAATCACGTTCTCGGTGAGTGTCCGGAGGTTGATGGCGCTCTTGACAATACCGCTGTGGTCATCAGGGTTAGCAAGCACCGGCGCGGCAAGCAGTCCGTCAGCAGCCTGTCGAAGAGCTACCATTGTTCTCGTAAACTCATCTTGCATGTGTCAATATTAGATTTACGTATGAGGTTTGTCAACTTTTAGTTGACATCGATATAGCTGTAATTCAAGTAGCAGTCACGTCTTCCACTGCCATGCGCGGACTCATAGCGAGATAAATATCCCACTCACTACTTAATAGTGGTACTTTTAGCTCATGAGTGGTACGACAGCTTTAAAAATGGGAGACCGTGGACGTCTTGTCATCCCAGTTGACGTTCGTCAAAGATTCAACCTGTCAGCGGGGACGCCGCTAGTACTGCTGGAAACACCAAGCGGGCTGGCAATTCTTACCCAAGACCAGTTAAAAGCCCGGGTGCGAGCCGACTACCAAACAGACTCAGGCGATTTGGTTGGAGAGCTATTGGCCGAGCGGAGAGCCGCCGCCCTGCTCGAGGAGGCGAGATGAGCGTTTTAGACGCCTCGGCAATACTCGCGTTTCTCCTTGACGAAGAAGGAGCCGAACAAGTCGAAGCAGAACTTGAGTCAGGAGCTCAATGCAGTGCGGCGAACTGGTCTGAAGTGGCTCAAAAGTCCTTAGCATCAGGAAAAGACTGGCTGGCGGCTTCTGCTCTACTAACGTCGTACTCCTTAGTAATCGAACCTGTCACAGTTGCTGATGCCGAGTGGGCAGCCGCGCGCTGGCGACCCGGCGAAGGATTGTCGCTGGGTGATCGCCTCTGCCTAGCCTTGGCACATCGCCTTGGTGTCGTTTGCGTCACCACAGATAAGGCATGGGGAGACGATTCAGGGATTCACCAATTGCGTTGAGAATAAATGCGGCAACAACGTTTGAAAAAGTGTGTCGCGATTGACTACGAGTGTTTGGGTAGGTTGGTAGGCATCAAGAAATGCTTTCGGCAGTTTCGCTTTGGCTTTGGGATTCCATTTGATCTCGGGTTGAGTATACCAAAACTATGATATTGAGTGAATACGTTCCCCGAATACCATAGTTTTGGGTGAGTACATTCGTTGGTTTCAGGGTGAAGCCGACCCGTCCGAGAGTACGCGGCTACACCGGTTCAATGCCGGCTCATCCAAGCTCGTCTCGTCACCTACCGAGTGTATTCGGCTACACCGCGCAGCCAGTGAAGGCGTGCTAGCGTCAAAACACTGTTCGCAGAGCGCTGGCAAGCCAGGGCGATTACCCTGCGAACTCGCGAGCGGCGCCTTTGTCGCCGGGAAGCGCCACGGTTAACCTTGATTTTCGGTGAAGTATTTTTCTAATTTCGCTGACAGTTTATTCATCCTTTCCCTCTCATTTGAAAACTGTCCGATGAGTCTGTCTAGTGCGATTAACAATAATATGCTGTAGTTGTTTGAGAGAATAAAACTGCTAAGATCCTCGCCCACTAAGCCGGGATTGGTTTCGAGAATTTTTGAAAATATCAGTATAAAAACATAGAACAAATACAATATTGTTTTAAAAGATATATTATTTTCAATTGACTTTTGAAGTGAGCGATAGGCTGCCTCCTCTGTTTCCCGCTCAGATAGCCTCTTGAAAATGGCTTCAGATTCAAGCGCTCTTAACAAGTATTCTTCTGAGGCAATAAGTAGAACTATGAGCGCAAGGTTTCCAAAATACGCGTAGAGAAGCGAGTACCCGGCCAGCCAGGTAAACACAAAATATATAACGACCCCGTATATGACAGTTCCAAGGAGTTCGGCCAATAAGTATTTACTTCTCGGTATTGTTTTCTTTAACATCTAACCACCTCATTGAAATTCTTGCTTACCCTCGCCGATCCCGGATAGCGGCCATTGTCCCCGGGTTGGTTTTTCAGATCGGGGTTTTCACGGCTGAGGGGGTCATGTCCACCACAGAAAGGATACTGCCAAACCCGCTATCCGTTGTTTATCTTGTTCGATCTATGGCGCCGGTGTGCGGCAGATGCGGTTGCACCCGGCGAGTGGACGCAGAAATTGGTTGGCTGAATGGGAGCTGGTGCGACGTCTGTCCAAGGATTTTCTGGTGGCGCCAGGGAAGGCAAGTGCTATGAAGGGGATTCTTATCCCGCTGCTGACTGCCGGGGAAGCCGTAGAAGTGGACAGCTGTTACCCATGGGTGAGCTAAGCACTCCTGGCGTTCATCCTCCTTCGGTGCATGACCGCTATCAAGCCGTTTAGGGCTAGCGCCAAGATCAGCACCAGGCCACTTGCGATCTTGAGGGCATGCACGGACACGTGGGCGATGGTCAGAAGATTCTGGATCAGGTAATAGGTCACGCCGCCGAGAGCCGCCCCCAACAATCCTCCGCGTCCGCCGGCAAGGCTGATGCCGCCAAGGGCAATCGCGGCCAACGAGGTGACCGTGTAGATCGGCCCCACCGTTGCGTCCCCCGACTGGATTGTGCCCGCCAGCAACATGCCGGCCAGGGCGGAGAAAAGGCCGCCGAGGGCATACGCGCCCAGCCGAGTCAGGTTTACCCGAATGCCGGCTGTATAGGCCGCCCGATCGTCCCCGCCCACATTGAGCAGATTTCTGACGAACGACCCCTTTCGGAGCCCGAACCACAGTAGCCCTATCAGCACATAGACAATCAGCACCCCGGGGATCGGGCCATAGCTTCCCACAAGCTGAACAAGCCAAGCCGGGACGGAACCCCCGGGAATCGGCATAACCACCGGTGCCAAACCAACGAAAACCAAATAGGTGCCCATAGTGGCCACGATGGGTGGAAGCCGGACATAGACCGCTAGCAACCCGTTCAACGCCCCAACTGCCAAGCCGAAGACGATGATAATTGGAACGAAAACAGCCGGGTTGCCCAGCCCGAGCGGGGTGAGAATGCTGGCGGTAAGCACGGTGGTGAAGCCGATAACCGGGCCGACCGACATGTCGACTCCACCGCCACCGCCAAGGGCAGGCATAGCCTGGGCGAGGGAGGCAAGAATATACGGGCTGGACACCGCCAGCGTCGCGGCAATATTCGAGGGGCTGATGAACTTCGAATTGACACATAGGTTGACGATGAACAGCACTGCTACAAAGGCGATTGGCACAGCCATATACGAGCCGGCAATGCGCTGGCGCAACCCCGAGAATTGCGTACTGCCCGTGTTCAACAGCCCGCCTGGGTTTTTGGTCATTTCGCCGCCCCTTCCATCTCATTTGCGTGGCCAAACATGGCCGCCACAATGTCGGTATTGGTAGCACTCGTCCCGTCTAATACACACTCGACGTTGCCTTCGTGGAAGACTGCGATCCGGTCGCAAAGTGCCAAAAGCTCCATAACCTCGGTGGACAGCAAGACGATGGCCAATCCTTGTTCCGCAAGACGGCGAAGCAGGGTATGCAGTTCGGCCTTGGTATTCGCATCGACACCGCGCATGGGATCGCTTAGCAGGAGCACCTTTGGCTCAGTGGCAAGCCATCTTGCCAAGAGGACTTTCTGCTGGTTTCCCCCCGACAGGGTGCCGATTAGATTGTTCGGATTATGCGCCAACAGTTTTACCACCGGAACGTATTCGTCAAAGCGTTTTCTAAGATTCTTTGCGCTCACAAAGCCCAGTTTCACTATGTCGGGAAGCATGCCCAGCGAGAAGTTGTCCAGAGTGGACCGGCTAAAGAAAAGGCCTTCCTGTTTTCTATCCTGCGGAACATAGGCGATTTTGAGTTTTCGAGCCTGGTCAAAACTCTTGACTTCGGTGTCTTGGCCGTCCTCCCCGTGAGCGACAACCTGACCCGCACGTCCTTTCACCAGGCCGGCCAACGACTTTAGGAATTCGTTTTGCCCCTGTCCCTCTAGGCCTGCCAAACCGAAAATCTCACCCTCGTGGATAGTCAGGGTTTCCGCTGTTTGCGACGGATCTGATGAAGGCCTTTGCGCAGATAGCGCTGGCTTGCCAAGTTTGGCCGACTTGGGCTCACGCTGCGGGCGGGCGTCGTCAGCGGTGGAAATATCCCTACCTGCCATCGCCGCCAAGATGATATTTGGCGAGAGAGACTTCGTTTCGTCATGAAGAACAGTCTTGCCCTCGCGAAGCACGGTGACCGTGTCCGCCAAAACCTCAATTTCGTCCATCCGATGCGAGGTGAAAAGCACTGACTTGCCCTCATTGCGAGAAGCCCGAAGGTAGTCAAAAAGCCGATCTCGCTGGTTGCTGTCAAGAGCGGAGGTGCCTTCGTCGAGAATCAACAGACTCCACGGACGCACTACGGCTCTGGCGATGGTCACCAACTGCCGCTCGGCCAAAGTCAACGCCCAGAGAGGTGCGTGGACGTCTATGTATTCGGCACCCAGCTTGGCCAAGATTTCTTTCGTGCCGGCCAACTCGGCGGTTTTGCCGTGTTTGCGGAGCAATATGCCGTCCATGCCCATGTAGACGTTGTCGATCACGCTCTGCTCGGCGGCAAACAAAGTCTCTTGGAAAACTGTCGAGATGCCAAGCTTTTGGGCGGCTATCGGATTGGCGACGGAAATATTCCCGCCTTTCCAGACGATGCGCCCGCTATCAGGCTTCACGACCCCTGCCGCACCCTTAATCAAGGTGGTCTTGCCAGAGCCGTTCTCCCCAGCCAAGGCGTGAATCTCACCGGTTGCAATGGAGATGTCGACGCCGTTGAGGGCTTTGGTTTCACCGAAAGCCTTAAACATGTCTGACATAGCTAGCAGTAGGCCGCTTTCGCCGCCTTGGGAGCCGGCCAAACCAACGTCTTGAGAGTTTGTCATAAGGTCACGATCCTTTTCTGCGTCCGCCAGGGTCATATTCGGGCTGCGATAGGTGCCTCGCGTCCATAGAACGCGACTAGCACGATGATCAACACACCCAGCAGAGTGTCCTGCATCTCAGATCCAAAGCCAGCTCCCACGAGCAGCATTTGCAACTGGGACAAAATGAGAACGCCGAGGATTGTCCGCCCATAACCACCGCGTCCTCCAAGCAGGGACGTGCCGCCGACAACAACTGCGGTGATGGTCTGGAATAGATATGGCTGGCCTACCGTGGCGTCGGCGGAGTCGGAGTATCCCGCATAAAGCACCCCGACGATGGCACCGCTCAATGCCGAAACCACGAAAGCCGACACCCAAACCAGATTTGTGCGAACGTGGGCAAGTTTTGCGGCAACAGGATTTGCGCCGGTGGCGTAAAGCTCATGTCCGATACGGGTCCGCCGCTGGGCGACTATCAGGACTATGCTCAGCACAACCCACAACAAGATCACCGGGGGAATCGGGATTGGCCCGAGAGTGCCGATCACGGATACCGACTCTCCGAGCCACTTCGGCACTGTTCCCTCGACGTGACCGCGAGTCCAGCTCAATACTCCGCCCAAGATGATGAAATTTGTCGCCAGGGTGGTGATGATCGGATTCACTTTGAGGGCGACGGAGACCAATGCGTTCACGATTCCTATCACCACCGCGAAGCCCGCGATTACCAGGCACGCCGCCCAGAAGTCCCATCCCTGGCCATA
>JAITSW010000068.1 GCA_031287505.1 Propionibacteriaceae bacterium | reverse complement strand
ACCCAGCGTGATTAGGTCAACGTTGCCAGTGCGTTCGCCATGGCCGAAAAGGCAGCCTTCGACGCGGTCGGCACCCGCCATCAGCGCCAACTCGGTAGCCGCCACCGCAGTCCCGCGGTCGTTGTGCGGATGCAGCGAGATGGCAACATGCTCGCGATCCCTGATATGCCGCGCGAAATACTCAATCTGGTCGGCATAGGTATTAGGCGTCGAACGCTCAACAGTGGCAGGCAGGTTCAAGATAATCTCGCGTCCTGGGCCAACCTGCCAGGTGTCTATGACGTGATCGCAAACCTGGAGCGCAAAATCGGTTTCGGTTTGGGTAAAAATCTCTGGGGAGTATTGATAGCCGAATTCCACATCGCGCAGATACTTATCGGCATACTTCATCACCCACTTGGTGCCCCTAACCGCCAGATCGACGCATTCTTCGCGCGACATATTGAAAACAACCCGCAAGAACAGATCAGCCGTGGCGTTATATAGGTGGATATTCGCCCGCTTGGCCCCGATCAGGGATTTCGCCGTGAGCTTGATCAGGTCTTCGCGAGCTTGGGTGAGCACGGTGATCGTCACATCGCCCGGAATTGCATCTGTTTCGATTAGGGAACGGACGAAGTCAAAGTCGGTCTGCGAGGCAGACGGGAAACCAATCTCGATTTCCTTGTAGCCCATCTTTACCAACAAGTCGAAGAACTTGCGCTTGCGGCCTGGAGTCATCGGGTCGATCAGAGCTTGGTTGCCGTCCCGAAGATCGGTGCTCAACCAACGGGGAGCCTTGTCTATCTTCTTCGTCGGCCAAGTGCGATCCGGTAGATCTTGTGGGATGAACGGGGTATACCTGTGGAAAGGCAGCCCGGAGGGCAGCTGCACCGGCTTAGGCTGTGGCTTGGTGTTTATTATTGTCATGTTTTGCTTCCAGTTTGGCTCTTGGGATTCTCAGGCGCGAAAAACACCGCAACGAGGAAGCCTGCTGTTTAGGCCTCGCTGCGGCAACCAAGCAAGAGTTGCGCAAACGGCACGGGATAGATCTTATCCCCCATGGCGCGTCCCGGCTAATCAAGTTGGTTGGGCAAGTCGCCTCAAACTCAAGAGCCGCAAAACAAGCCGGAACCGCGCCGAATGTATCCATTATGTGTCCATCTGGTAAACAAACCCGTCTGCGATTGCGTCTTCCACCAGGTTTTCCCTAAGGTTTTGCGAGTTAGCTAAAACAATATTTAGCTCTAATCGCATTGGGGACATGTTATGGAAGTATTCGGCGACATTATCGGCCAGATTGACAGCTTCGTTTGGAGCATTTGGCTACTCATCCCGTTGCTGGCTGGCACCGGCGTGCTCTTGACATTCAGGCTCAGAGGGGTGCAATTCACAAAGCTGTGGGCAGCGTTGAGGTTGGGTCTGTTCGCACGCAAGGACAAAGACGGCGAAGGCGATATTTCGCACTTTCAGGCACTCACCACCGCCTTGGCCGCGACTGTGGGCACTGGCAATATCGTCGGCGTCGCCACCGCCATAGGCGCTGGCGGCCCTGGCGCCCTTTTCTGGATGTGGGTTACCGGCATCTTGGGCATGGCCTCGAAATACTCCGAGGCTTTCCTCGGTTCCAAGTATCGCGAACTGGACGCCAAAGGCCAGGTAATGGGTGGCCCGCAGGTATACCTGAAGAAGGCGATCAAGGGGCCGGTCGGGAAATTCCTCGGCATCATCTTTGCCATCTTTGGCGCATTGGCCGCTTTCGGTATTGGCAACGGCACCCAGATATCGTCCATGACCCGGAACATGGAAGTCGCCTTCGGTATCGATCCGCTGATCACCGGCGTCATCATCATGATCCTGACCGGACTCACCCTCATCGGCGGCATTAAGTCCATCGGCAAGGTGACTGCGGCCTTCGTTCCCTTCATGATCCTGCTGTACATCGTCGCGGGCATCGTCGTCTTGGCGATGAACTACCAGAACATCCTTCCGGCATTTGGCCAGGTCTTCTATTACGCTTTCGCCGACTGGAGCGCTCCAGTCGGTGGCGCACTCGGCACCACTGTTGCGTTGGCCATCCAAAAGGGTATGGCCCGCGGCATCTTCTCCAATGAATCCGGCATGGGCTCGGCAGCTATCGTGGCAGCCGCCGCCCAGACCACCCACCCAGTGCGCCAAGGCCTGGTGTCGATGACGCAGACCTTCATCGACACCATAATCGTGGTTTCGTTCACCGGCTTGGTCATCATCAGCTCTGGAGTGTGGACGGCCGGCCCGGCGGAAGTCGCGAAACAGGCTTGCTCGGCAATCACAGACAATATTCCGGCATGGTGCACCGGCGGCATAGAGGGTTTCGCCGATAATCCCGATTTCCAGTCTTGGCTTTCCGGCATCGCCAGCTCATTCCAGTCAAATCTGACCTCAACCGCTTTCGCATCGACGGCATTAGGTTCATTCGGGCCGAAGATCGTAGCTGTCTGCATCGTGTTCTTCGCGCTATCGACTGTCATCGGCTGGGCTTATTACGGCGAACGCTGCGCGGTTTCGCTACTTGGCATCAAAGTGCAGCTGCCCTATCGCATCGTCTTCACCGCAATGATCGTGGTCTGGGTGCTCTTCCCAGTGGGAGTCATTTGGGATATCGCGGACATCCTGAATGGCCTGATGGCACTGCCCAACCTGATCGGATTGCTCTTACTCTCGGGCTTGATTGCTCGGGAAACCAGGAAATACCTGAATCAAGATCCCGACCTCACCCAGGGCGGTGTTGGCGTAGAGCCACTCATGGCACTCTCATTCAAGGGTGGCAAGGTCAGCTGGGTACCCGCTGAAGAAACGGTGGCTAGGCAATAGCAATTTCCGCCACGGCAAACAGGGGCTGGTTCCAAGAGATCGGAACCAGCCCCTGTTGCAAGCGGCGCTCAAGCGATAGGCGCGATTGAATCCCTTTCAACCCAGCTCGTCGGCAAGATATGGCTTTGCGCCTCGGCGTACGGAGACTTCAGACGCTGCAAGAGCACCTGCGCCGAGCGTAGGCCAAGGTCGTAGGCAGGCTGCGAGATTACCGAAAGCGGAGGCGTGACCACCGTCGTCCACTCGGTGTCGTCAAAGCCGAAAACAGAAATATCCTCTGGAATGCCCAGTTTTTCACTGCGCACGGCGTCGATTATGCCCAGCATGAAGGTGTCGTCTGCGCCAAACAAAGCTGTGGGACGATCAGCTCTACGCAGTAGCCCACCCACAGCCTGGGCAACCTCAGATCGTTGGCGGCCCGGAGGCTGATATCCCCGGGGCACCTCCAAACCGGCGTCCGACATGGCGTTGAGATATCCGCGCGTCCGATCATCCATAGTGGAGACAATGTTGAAATGCCCGTCTGCCCCGGTCGAACGCAGCAAAGGAGCGGCAATACGGGTATGCCCGGCGTTGATTACCCGGGAAACGGCCAGATAGCTGGCCTCGTAATTGTCTACCACCACCACGTCCGTTTCCAATTCGGGTATGAAGCGGTCTACCTGGACGATCAACTGGCCATGGTCTAGGGCGGATTGCAGATGCTCATATCGATCTGCTGAGGCCGGTGCCACCAAAAGCCCGTCTACGCGTTTCCCGATGAGCACGCCTAGGGCATTTACCTCGCTGGAGACAGACTCGTCGGTATTCATCAGGATGACGTTGTAGCCCTCCTTGCGAACGCCATCGGAAAACCCGCGCATGAGCTTGGCAAAAAAGGGGTTCGCCACATCGGCTACCAGCGCCCCAAACGTGCGGGTCTTTCCTGTCACCATGGAGCGCGCGATGCTGTTGGGCGAATACCCCAGGTCTGCAGCAGCCTTGCGCACAGACTCTTTGGTGCTATCGCTCACCGAGCCATAATCGCCCAGCGCCCGGGCAGCTGTGGCCCGGGAGACGCCGGCCTTGCGGGCCACATCTGACACAGATGCCCGAGACGGCGACACCGGACGCATAGACATAGGGGAACTATATCTTGCCCAGAGCACATAACAGCAGAGGTCGCGCACAGATATGATGTCTAAAACATCTCAGATAGGACGACCATGGCCAACCTGTCAAATCAACTCCAAAAGCAGCTGCTTCAGCTGATCGACAGTGAGCTTGCGCCCGGACAGCAACTGCCCTCAGAACCAGAGCTGGCTGCTTATTTCAAAGCCTCCCGATCCTCCGTGCGCGAGGCGCTGCGGGGCTTGGAGCTAGACGGCGTGGTCTATGCAGTCCAAGGTAAAGGGCGATTCGTCTCACAACTGGGAGTT
>JAITSW010000064.1 GCA_031287505.1 Propionibacteriaceae bacterium | reverse complement strand
CATCTGTGATGAGGTAATCTACCGGCAAATCCCAAGAGTCGGCAGGTAGTGACTCCACCACCTCGTCATCAAAAAGCGCTAGAACCCTGGGGGCTTGCCCACGCGCATGCGGCAAGGCGCGGTCATACCAGCCACCGCCTGTCCCCAATCGCACCCCCGCCACCGTGCCGGCCAACCCCGGAATGATTATCCACTCGGCCTGAGCCAAGCTATCGGCGCCAAGCGGCTGTCCAATCGGAGCCGGTATTCCATGCGGCCCCAAGGCAAGCGCGCCTTCCCCGGCAAACCACGCCCAATCCGGCTCGCGGCGCAGCACCGGGAGCAACACTTTTACCCCGCGTGTTTGCCAGGCAAAATGCAGCGGTGATGTATCGGGTTCGGAAGCCGTCGAACAGTAAGAGGCAACAGTTTTCGCCCCTGCGGTTAGTTCCAAGACACGTTCCGTCCATGGTGCGCCTACCGAATTCTGGACGGGGGAAGCAGCGTTTTTGCCCGCAACGACTCCCACGTTTGATGCGCCTGACGCGTTTGCCCGCGCTCTGCGTTTTGCGATTATCCGTGCGCGAATGTCGTGTTTTGTATCAGCCATTGCTTCCAATGCTAGTGTTTTCCGCCTTGCATCCCATCGATTCTGTCTCAGAAGTTCTATGTTTAACCACATGGCTTTCTTCTCAAAGGCGAAGTCTGGCAAACAGACGCATTCTGCCACCGCTTCCGCCACTCCCGTTTCCGCGTCTGCGCAGAATTTGGACGTCGTGGCACAGCGTTCGGTAATCGAGCATCGTGATTTTCTATTAGGCCAAGTACCCAGTGGTAAGCCTTTTGGTATTGGCCTGCTGGATGTGGACGGTTTGACGCTCTGTGAGTCGCTCTACAGCGACATTGATCTCCCGGTATTCACTGCGGCCACTGTTGACGGCTGGGCTGTGCGTGCTTCGAATCTCGTTGGCGCCAGCCCGAATCGTCCCATTGGGCTGCCTGTGGTGGATTCCATAACAGCCGCCGTCTTGCCTGTCGAGCCGCTCATCCCCGGCACGGCTGTGCGCGTAGTTCCAGGCGCTCCCGTTCCCGAGGGTGCGGACGCCGTCGTGGCGCTAAGTGATGGCGAAGAGGTGGAAGGCGGAGTCAATTTCTTCACCGAGGTGCCTTTCCACAAGAATCTGATTCAGGCTGGCAGCCGGATCGGCGATGGTGCGCCCTTGTTGCCCGCTGGCACGGTGCTGAATCCGCGTCTGATCGCCATGCTCGCCGAAGTCGGACATGACAAGGTGCTGGCTCTGCCCAAGCCGCGAGTTGTTATCGGCGCGGTCGGTGCTGATTTGCTCGATCCAGGCAAGCCGTTGACCCAGTTGGCACAGCACTATGACGCCACCACTGCGATGTTGACTTCTGCGGTGCGGACGGCCGGAGGCCATGCCTACCCGATTGGCATCATGCCCTCTAATGCCAGAGAGTTGGCAGCTACCTTGCGCGAGCAGATCCTGGTTGCCGATCTGATCTTGCTGGTTGCGCAAGACACCCCGGAATTGCGGATGGTGTTGTCGAAGCTGGGCGAGATTGATCGCGCCGAGGTGGCAATTTCTCCCGCAGGCACCTCGCTCTTTGCGCGTATCGGGGAACAAAAGACGCCGGTGTTGGTGCTGCCGGCAAATGTGGTGAGCGCCTATGTCTCGTATGAGGTTTTTGCGTTGCCGTTGGTGCGCAAGCTAGCTGGCTCCGACCCGCTGGAGCGCGAATCCGTCGCCGTGGCTTCTTCGCAGGGAATCCACGCCGACCCACAGCGTACCCAGTTTGTGTTGGCCACCCAGACGCCCCGGGGCGTGACTCCCGTCAAGATCGGCGAGCATGCCGGGGGAGTGGAGTTGGCGCAGGCAAACGCCCTGATCGTCCTAGCTCCCGGCCTTGAGGTGGCCTTTGGCCAGAATGCCCTATGCTGGCTCCTTGACCAGTAGCCTAAGAAGAGCGGAGTCGATCTTTCTCAAAATACTCCGGCTCAGTTGAACCAAATACCCAGGTTCTTCTCGTAGCATTGCACTTGTGTTGACTGGCGTGCTCTTTGCTGCGGTTGCGGCTATTTGGCTGGTCGTATTAATCCCCTACTACTTGCGCAAACGCGGCAACGACGAGGCCTCTAGCGAGGAGCTGTTGGTTTTTTCGCCGTCGGT
The DNA here is from genome assembly GCA_031287505.1 of Propionibacteriaceae bacterium. Classification (GTDB taxonomy): domain Bacteria; phylum Actinomycetota; class Actinomycetes; order Propionibacteriales; family Propionibacteriaceae; genus Propionicimonas. The sequence goes on along the minus strand of JAITSW010000064.1, from coordinate 2,005 downwards.
CACTATCGTCCATTCGGGCGATGATCTCTCGACGGCCACCTCGGACGCCGAACTCATCTCTACGCCGCTGACTCGCAAGGGCGACCTTTCCCGGCTGCGCCAACTGGAAATCGCCGCTGCCAGCCGTCGCCGCAAAGTCTTGGGCTTCTTACTTTTGGTGCAGTTGATCGTAGCGGTGCTCGCGATCTTCCATATCGGTGACTGGTGGGGTGTGCTCATCCCCGCGGGGCTAATCGTTGGCTTCTTGGCCGTTGCCCGTTTCTCGGTCAAGGCTATGAATGTCGATCTGGAGGTGCGGCGCAAGGCCATCATGCAAGCCTGTGAGGAAGAGACGGTTGCCATCTCAATTACCGGTGGCGATCTGGCTGCCTATGAGCAGTCGGTTGAACTCAGCGTTCCCCTGGGAGGGCTTGGCTCGCTGTGGGATCCGGTGCCGATCACCCGCTCGACGTATGTTTCGCAACCTCTTGCAGCTCGTACTGTTCGCACGATCGACCTTTCCGGGCCTCACCTGTCCGGCCTACCGCCGACGCCTTCCACGCCTCCAACCAACGACACTGCGGGCATTCCGACAGCCTCCGCCGACCAAGTCGACCACGCAGCTGATCCCGATGATGGACGGGCCGCGGGTGCGGGAGCGGCATAATCCCTACGGCTACTTCTTGCCTCAGTAGTTGCGGAATAAACCACTCCCACTATGGCTAAAGATTTAAGGAACGCTATGACAACTCAGATCACCAAAGAAGATCCGGGCACCGGGCAGACTCAGGTTTTGGCGTTCAAGCCCAAGATGCGCGGAGTGCTGCATGCCGCCACGGTGCCGCTGGTCGTGACTGCGAGCATCGTCGTCTTGGTGTTGGCGCCCACCGGCCAAGACAAAGCCGCCATGGCTATCTATCTGGCGGCGTCGATCTGTCTGTTTGGCAATTCGGCTACCTACCATCTGGGTCGATGGTCTGAAAAAGTGGTCGCGGTATTGCGCCGTCTGGATCATTCCAACATCTACCTCTTCATTGCCGGCACTTACACTCCGCTCTCGGTGGCATTGCTCGATGGGACCTCGCGAGTGGTAATTCTGTCGGTGATTTGGGGTATTGCGGCCGCCGGGGTGCTCTTTCGGATCTTCTGGCTCGCAGCTCCGCGCTGGCTCTACACGGCTATGTACTTGTTTATGGGTTGGGCTGCCGTGTGGTGGTTGCCAGAGTTTTGGGTATCGGGTGGCCCAACGATTGTGCTTTTGGTGGCTGCCGGAGGTGTCATTTATTCGATTGGCGCAGTTGTCTATGCCAAATGTTGGCCAGATCCCTCTCCCAAGTGGTTTGGTTTTCATGAAATTTTCCACACTTGCACAGTTTTAGCGGCAGCTTGCCACTTTGTGGCCATTGCACTGGCTATCCTGACGTAAGAGAATTCGAGCAGTGTGCTGGCAAAGGAGCGTTGCATGACTGGCATAGGTGACATCATTGGCCCGCTGCGGGTTGGTTCGCCAGCTCACGGTGGTGCCTGTGTCGCCCGGCAAGAAGGCATGGCTGTCTTTATCTATGGGACGCTCCCGGGGGAGTTGGTTCGCGCTGAGGTAGTTGAAACGCGTTCGCGTCTGTGGTTCGCCCGTGCCGTCGAGATTTTGGAGCCATCCCCGTATCGCGTCCCACATATTTGGCCGTTGGCCGCGCGCACCGGGGTTGGCGGGGCTGACCTGGGGCACGTATCCCTGCCGATGCAACTCAAGTGGAAGGCCGATGTCATCACTGAGCAGTTGCGTCGCATCGCTCATATCGAGCACAAAGTGAAGGTTGAGGCAGCTCCACTAGATACCGGACGTGGCGGGCTGGGCTATCGTACCCGAGTTGATTTTGTGGCTGACGACGCTGGTCACTTGGGTATGTTCATTCCGTGGTCGAATCAGATCGTTCCCATAGACTCGATGCCGCTGGTTGATTCGAAGATTGCCGCTGTTGAACCTTGGCGTCATGTTTTCGAGCCGGGCTCTCGCATTTCGCTCATC
>JAITSW010000037.1 GCA_031287505.1 Propionibacteriaceae bacterium | reverse complement strand
CGCCATGATGCTCCGGGTGCAGCGCGAACGTATGGCCGGCGGGTTTTTCCCCACCGCCCGCGAATACTCAGACGCCTACGGCCTGACGTTAGAGCGTCTGAGGCGGCTTAAGCCTGGAGCGGCAATCTGCCATCCGGGGCCGATGAACCGAGGCGTGGAGATTTCCAGTGCCGCCGCCGATGCCGTCAACTCGCTAGTGCTCGACCAAGTCGCATCTGGCGTCGCCGTGCGCATGAGCGTCCTCTATACCCTGCTCAGCGGAGAAGAAGGGATCCACCTGTGAGCCTGCTAATTACCGGTGCCAAGACCGCCGATGGCACCACCCGGGATTTGTTTATCGCCAACGGCGTCTTCCGCGACCCTGCCGATGCGCCCGGCAATGTGGAACGCATCGACGCCGATGGCCTGCTTGCGCTGCCGGGGCTGGTCGATCTACACACGCATTTGCGCGAGCCCGGCTTTGAGGATGCCGAAACCATCGGCTCCGGCACCGAAGCGGCGGCTCGCGGCGGTTATACCTGTGTTCACGCCATGGCCAATACCGAGCCCGTCACCGATACTGCCGAAGCTGCCGACTATGTGGCCGCTTTGGGTGCTCGCGATGGCTTTGCCCAGGTCGTCCCGATCGGCGCGGTGACCAAAAACCTTGAGGGGGTAGAGCTGGCAGAGCTGGGCATGATGGCTCGTTCGAAGGCGAATGTCCGGGTCTTTTCCGATGACGGACGCTGCGTGACCGATTCCCTGCTAATGCGCCGGGCACTGTCCTATGTGGCGGCTTTCAACGGCGTTATCGCACAGCATTCGCAGGATCCGCGGCTTGCCGGGCCGGGAGCCTGCTGCCATGAATCAGAGATTTCCGGACGTCTGGGGCTGCCCGGTTGGCCAACCCAGGCAGAATCAGTCATCATCGCCCGGGACGTGCAACTCGCCGAACTGGCCAACTCTCGGCTTCACGTCTGCCATGTCTCGTCCGCCGAAAGTGTGGACATCATCCGCTGGGCAAAAAAACGCGGCATCCAGGTTACGGCTGAAGCCACCCCGCACCACCTCTATCTAGGCACTGAGCTGGTGGAAAACTACGACACCACCTTCAAAGTGAACCCGCCGCTGCGCACCAGCGAACACATTGAGGCAGTGCGCGAGGCGTTGGCGGACGGCACTATCGACGCGGTTGCCACCGATCACGCGCCGCATACCCCGCAAGACAAAGACCACCCCTTTGATGTGGCACTACCTGGGATGTTGGGTTTGGAGCAATCCCTGGCAGTCGTTATCGAAACCATGGTCAAGCCCGGTCGGCTGACCTGGGAGGGGCTGGTTGAACGGATGTCATACATCCCGGCGCGCATTGGCCAACTCACCAATCAGGGACGCCCGATCGCTATCGGCGAGCCTGCGAATGTGGTGTTGGTAGATCCAAACGCGACGGCCGTCGTTGATCGGGGCGCGTCGAAATCCCGTTCCCGCAACAACCCCTATCACGGCCGTACGCTGCCCGACCCGGTGATCACCACCATCTGGGCTGGACGGGTCACCTATTCTTCGCCGGCTACCAGCTCTTCGTCGTAGAGGGATGCGACCACATCTGCGTAGTACTTGGTGATGGTTGCCCGGCGGATCTTCAGCGACGGCGTCACACCTCCGTCGTGGACGCCGAATTCGTTGGGCAAGATGTGGAAGCGCTTTACCGTCTCCCAACGCTCTAGATGCCCGTTGGCGCGTTCGATGTAGTTGCCGATAGTGGTGAGGAAGACGTCAGATGCAATGATCTCCTCATACGTTTGGATTCCGAGGTTGCGGCGCTCGGCCCAACGCAGGACGGTGTCCCTATCCAGCGTCAAAAGAGCCGAAACATATTTGCGGCCATCGCCAACTGCCACCACTTGCGACACGTATGGCACAGACGCCGCGATAGCGCTCTCTACCTTGGCTGGGGCAACATACTTGCCACCAGAAGTCTTGAGCAAGTCCTTCTTGCGGTCGTTGATAATCAAATACCCCGCCTCATCAAGCTCGCCGATATCGCCGGTGTGGAACCAGCCGTCTTTGAGCACCTCAGCCGTCAAGTCAGGACGCTTGTGATAGCCGCGCATGACAAGCGGGCCTTTGATAAGGATTTCCCCGTCATCGGCGACCTTGATTTCGGTACCGGGCAGGGGTGGGCCAACCGTGCCAAAACGCGGCTTGCTCGGGTGGGGCACACAAGCGATAGCCGACGTCTCGGTAAGTCCATACCCTTCAATGACGAGAATGCCCGCCGAGTAGAACCAGCCTTGCACCTTGGGGGAGAGTTTGGCCGAGCCAGAGATCAGGAACTCGATATGCCCGCCCATTTGGGTCTTCAGCTTGGAGAAAACCAGCTTGTCCGCCAAGGCGTAGGCAGCAGCCAAAGGCGGCGGCAACGACTTCCCGGCCAGCCGATAGGGACGGGACTCGCGGCCAACAGCGAAGGCCCAGCGGGCTATGCGGCCTTTGACGGAGTTCCGCGGGAAGGAGAGCATCACCGTAGAGCGGACCTTCTCGAAAATGCGGGGGGCACCGCACATGACTTCCGGCCCGATCTCCCCCATCCCGGAAACGATCTTGGGGATACGGCCGTCCACGGCGGCGGTGAAACCTATGGCCAG
>JAITSW010000198.1 GCA_031287505.1 Propionibacteriaceae bacterium | reverse complement strand
GTCGACGACAATCAGACGTTTGCCCTTGATGACATCGCGAATTGGGTTCAGCTTTAGCCGGATGCCCAGCTGCCTGATCGTCTGCGAAGGCTGGATGAACGTCCGTCCCACATACGAATTCTTGACCAAACCCTGCCCGTAGGGAATGCCCGAACCCTCCGCATAGCCAATTGCGGACGGAGTGCCAGATTCCGGTGTCGGAATAACCAAATCCGCTTCGACGGCGCACTCGGCAGCCAACGTCCGTCCGATTTCTTGGCGAACCGTGTAGATGCGATGCCCGTTAATCAACGTGTCCGGACGAGCCATGTAGACATACTCGAAAATGCAGCCCTTTGGATCCGCCGGGGCAAAGGTGGCCGAGCGCAAGCCGGCGGCGTTGATGGTGATCAACTCTCCTGGCTCGACTTCGCGAATGAAAGTGGCACCCACAATATCGAGGGCTGCCGTCTCAGAGGCGACAACCCAGCCGTTTTCGAGGCGTCCAATCACCAGTGGGTGTATCCCCTGTGGATCACGGGCGGCAAACAGCGTGTTCTCGGTGCAGAAGACCAAGCAGAAAGCCCCTTTGAGACGTGGCAATACCTGTTGCGCGGCAGCCAAAGGCAGGGTTCCGTGCCCGATCAGCCGTGAAAAGAGCGCCGCCAAGATCATCGTGTCAGAGGTCGAATCCATCTGATTCTTGTGCGGGACGCCGTGGCTCTGGTCCATCTCGGCTAGCCAGGCTTCCAACTCATCCGTGTTGGTGAGATTGCCATTATGGCCCAGCGCCATGCCGCCCTCGGGCGTCCCCTGAAAGGTCGGCTGCGAGTTGCTCCATGAGCTAGAGCCGGCGGTTGAGTAGCGACAGTGGCCAACGGCCAGATGTCCGTGAAGCGAGTTCAGAGTTGGCTCGTCAAATACCTGCGAAACCAACCCCATATCTTTGACGACCATAATGCGCTCGCCGTTGCTCACGGCCATGCCGGCGGATTCTTGCCCGCGGTGTTGCAGCGCATACAGACCGTAATAGGTCAGCTTGGCCACTTCCTCATTTGGGGCATAGACGCCGAAGACGCCGCAAGCATCGCGTGGCGGGTTTTCGTCGGGGATTGGAACGTCGGGAATTGGCGAGCCGGGGTTGTTGGCAGCCATTGGGGTTTCCAGCGGAACGGATCCCCCGGCCAGGCCGGAGGAAGGCGTAAGAAAGCCGGGCAGCAATTCCGGGGGACACATACGAAATTCAGACTCCGAATCGGGTTGGGTTTTTTGGGATACCACGACATTACCTTCGCCATCCAACTTAGAAGCCAGCCTTGACGAGATAACCCCCCTACCCCTCTTGCTGGTCGCCGCCATTACATCCACAGTCTGTCTACGCACCCATGACAGCGGGGATAGTACGTTGCCAACGCTCCTTGATTTCGGCTAACGGTAGCGAGAACTGGTCAACGACGGTGAACTGGCCGTCATCTTTCACCTCGCCCAAGCGGGTGAGGGGCACACCGACAAAATCAGCCAGGTTTTGGAAAATTCCCACCTTGTTTGCTTTGAGGGAGACGATCGCCCTAGCCGGTGTCTCAGAGAAAAGCGCCTCGAAGGCATCACCTGGCAAAGCCACCTTCACCCCGAGTCCGCCAAAGAGCGCCGATTCAACCAGCGCCTGCGCCAAACCCCCATCGGAAAGATCGTGGGCACTGGCGATCACATGATTTTTGGCAGCCCGGACCAGCACCTCGGCCAGATTTTTCTCTGCCTCAAAATCTGGCTTTGGCGGGCGTCCCCCTAGATGCGAATGGATGACGCCTGCCCAAGTGGAACCGTCAAAATCGCCTCTGGTCTTGCCCAAAAGCAACACCACATCGCCAGCCTCGGAAAACCCCGAACGCACTCGGTCGTCCACATTGTCTATCACGCCCAGCATGCCGATCAGCGGCGTGGGCAAGATATTGGTATCGCCGGTGCGATTGTAGAAACTCACATTTCCACCGGTCACCGGTGTGCCGAGGATTCGGCAGCCTTCAATAAGCCCGTCAATTGCCTGCGAGAACTGCCACATAACCTCTGGGTCTTCTGGAGAGCCAAAGTTGAGGCAGTCGGTGACGGCAACCGGCTCCGCACCCGTCACGGCCACGTTGCGATAAGACTCCGCCAACGCCAACTGCGCGCCCCGATACGGATCCAGATAAGCGAAACGCGAGTTGCAATCGGTGGCCAGCGCGATGCCCAGACCGCTCTCCTCATCGATGCGGATCACCCCGGAATCCTCCGGCTGCGCCAAAATCGAGTTGCCTCGCACGTAGCGGTCATATTGATCCGTCACCCAAGACTTGTCAGCCTGATTTGGGGACGAAACGACCATAAGCAGTTGCCGCGCCAGCTCGTCCCCATTTTTCGGACGGGGAAGGTCGGCCGCGGTATTTGCGTTCAACTCATCTTGCCAGTGGGGGAAGCGGATCTCGCGCTTGTACACCGGCCCATCGTGGGCAACCGTTGCGGGATCGACATCGACGATGGTTTCCCCGTGCCAGTCGATAACTAGATGTTTGCCGTCGGTCA
>JAITSW010000133.1 GCA_031287505.1 Propionibacteriaceae bacterium | reverse complement strand
AAGGCTCTGCCGTCCCGCAAGACTGTTTTGAACCAAGCGATGAGGATATTAGAATCAATGAATGGAGCCAACGGTCAGGACATGCGCGGTTCGCTCTCCGAAGTAGCCGAACTCGTGCTGGCTATTGAGGGGGCAGAGAGCCTGCCTATTCGGTGCAGCATTGACCACTTTGATGACTACGACATAAATCGACAACGAGTCTCGGCTGTGCTCAGCATCTACAACCCGGGGTTGTTACGCTCGCGTATGACTGACATTGAACAGCTCGGCTATGGTGTGGATTCCACCACTACGAGCGATCTTCAAGACGGTGATCCAGTATTTGCAGAGCTTTGGGCTCAAATGCACCAAGGAGAACGTCTTATCGTTATCCTTGAACATGCTGCTACCGATTCGCTCGCCCTGGGTAACTACGCCGTACGTGGTCCTGGCCAATGGCTGGTAGAGGCCATTTGGGAAGCCACCGGCGTTACGCCGGTCAACCCTGGGTATTCCGAGAATGAGATGTTCATGCTCGCGTGGGAGTCCGACCAGCATGTGGCAGCGCCCAAAGATCCCGATCAGCCGTTCGACTTCGTGCCCATAGGTGTGGGAATCGCTCGCGTGGCAACGGGTGCCGAGGTATTCCGTGCGTTGCTGTGGCCGGTGCCGCGCAGCATCCGTACTGGTGTGCTGCCAACCTTGATCGGCGGCACGACGTTGCTGGCCGCGCTTGCGTTGTGGTCATTGGGCATCGGGTCGTTCTGGGCATTGGCCATATATGCGTTAATCACAACAGTTCTGGCTGTGCTTGCACTAGCAGCGATTAGCGCTTTTTGCCATAGCAGGCATTCCCAGCAGGTACTCATCAGCGCCGACGACGATGCAATCATCGGAGTGAAGATCGTCCGAGGAATGACCCGTTATGTTGAAATCCACACACACTACTCGACCCACGTCGGCTCGGGTGCAGGATACCGATTCCGAGCCGCTCTGATGCCGTATATCAAGGAGTTTGTGACCGTGATCGAACCCGGCATGCCGATTCGCGTTAACTGCCCAGATGCTTTGTGGAGCAAGTTAGAAGACCAAATTAAGTGTGATTTCCCTGTGAGCGAGGGATGGCTTATCGCTCGTACTGGCACCGTAGTGATGATCTACGCGCCGTGCGCTCACGCTAGCGTAAGATGACCAGATAATCGTAGCCATGCTGTGGGGATGGTTTTTTGCCGCTTGCCTAACCGGCTTACTAACCAAACCTCTCTAAATGTCGAGGTCGGCGTACTTATAGCCGCAGTCTTCATAGTATTCGGCAACGCAAAACTAGATATCTTCGACGGCAAACGCCAGCACTCGTCGCTATCAATGTTAGCTGCTTCCCAGTAAGCGCCGCTATCATCGCATCCAGCGTAATAATTTTCATCGAACGAACCCCTCACGCTGATCGCGTGAACTTCATTTGATCGCTTATAGCTAACCAGTACCCCAACTCTTTTGATTTTGGAATATCGAAGATTCCCAGACTTCAAAAGACGACAGCACCTGTTCGCAGCGGTTCTACTGTATTTGTGCCGCCGATTGGCAACAAATATGCCCGCAGGTGGGCGCTTCACGATGGTAGAACAAAAGCCAGTTGACACTAGCGAGTAACTCAAGGCAAGATCAATACTGCACAGCAGCGATACTTCGTGGCACATTCGCAAACCCATAGCCCTCTCCAGCGCGGTTCCGGCAAAATGCCGGAACCGTGATCGTTACGACATTTACTGATTCTGAGCCGTGAGTCTTCCGCTAAAAAGTAATCACTAAGCACCCGACAATTCCACATCTACCGGCCTTACTCTCAGGCTCTCCCGCTGATTGTTACAGAGCCGGATAACAACCCCTGCACAGTCAAAGCCTTACGAACGAGCCACCGACTCACCCCAATAACTCGATCAACATCATCAAGCGTGAGCCCATCCAAATACATGCTCTCCGCCCAGGCGCCTCATCAGTGTCTAACTTAACTGTTCGAGCTACTAAACCGGCTTTAGAAGCGTGCTTCCAAACCGTGTCCCGGCTCACAGTGAACTTCGCCGCGATTTGCTTCACCGGTATCCCGGCGGCATGCCCATCTAGCATCGCCGCCCGCTGCTCACGAGTCAAAATGTTTTGAACTGGCGTGAAATTATCGGTCACAAAACCCTGAGAATCCTCGATTCTCTCGGGCTGAACAAGTCATTTCTCACTGATTTCCGACCGCAAAACTCGTTTGACAAGGGAATTCACCGCTGATGAGAGTTTTGAAAATCGTGTGCCAAGACCCACCAAAAGTTCGAAGATGGAACCCTGTCCGCCAGAGAGGTGGTCGGGGTTGTTTTGGTCTCTGGAGCCGGGTTGGCCACCGGGAGGCTCTGTGTGGCGGGCTCGCGGCTGGTAAACCCGGCGAGAAAACTCTCACGCGGCACCGCCTTGTCAGTCGATCCCAAGGTACTCTTCCAAAGTCACATCGGAGTTGGCCTTGAACTTCATTGAGTCTTCTACCTGAGTTGGGTTACCGAGGGTCGGTTTTTGAGGCCAAGAGGCTGTGACTAGGTGTGTTGGGTTGGTTTGGTGCCTTTAGGCGCTGAGAATTCGTCTGCGATGGGGTATGGCTTGGGTTCGACGCGCTGGAGGATCGCACGTTTCGGGATTTGGCGATCGCCCTGGTGGTCGAGCCGGCCAGCCTTTTGGACAACGGCCGGGTGTCGGCCAGCCCGGTGTGTCAGTCTAACGGTGGGCGGCAGGTTGGCGGTTTTCATTTTAGTTGTCTTCTAAGGGGGTGAGGCGTTCTTTGGAAGCGATGGCGGATGCGTTCAAAGCCGCCTTCCACCGGTTGAGCCGACCGGGCTTTTCCGCGCCCGGTCGGCTCAAGGCTTCGCGTCACCAGATGCAGATGCTTTTGCGCAGCCTGATCGTTGGGGAAATGACCCCTGGCATTGATCGCCCACCGATACTGGTTCGTTCGGGGATTCGATGGCGTTGGCGGCGCGGATGGTCTTCCTGATCTCACATCCCAGGCCGAGAAGGGTGTGAACTCCTCCCACGCCGAGCGCCACAGGTTCACCACAGTCGGATACTTCCTGCCCCAGGCTTGGGCGAACTCGTCGAACCGCTCGGGGTTTGCTGAAGGTTTGGGGTGTCATGCTTTCTGTAGACAGTGTTCAGTTAGGGTAATCAGATAATGTCTATGAAGAGTTCTCCGAGGAAGTATGCTCCCCAGTTTCGGGCGGAAGCGGTAGGTCGGCTTTCGACGCGTCGGCCTCCACATGCAGGAGTGTCCAGTGTCGGGCGAGGCATCGCAGGGCTGCCTGGCGGACGGCGTCCTCGCTGTCGGTGGCGTTCCGGGGCAGAGTGGCGATCAGTTGTGGGTTCGTCAGTTCTTTTCCATCGGGCGCGCAGAGCGTCGGGATACGTGGCGATGAACTGCCGGGCTTGTCGATAACCGGTAGGAGTTGCGGGCACACGCTTGTCCGCGATCTTGACGCCGGCCATGGAGACGGCAGCGACGTGGCGGGTGTCGGCGTGGATGTCGAAACCCGCGACGATCTGGGGAGTGTCCGGCATGATGGGCAGCGCCTTCCTTTCACAGGGGTGGGCATGCGGGCACGCTGGAACAGACAAGACGTGGATGGATCCGGCCGGGACGCTTTCCTATAAGGCCATGAACCGGCGCCTCCGCGTGAAGGACGCCCCGCCCGGGGCAGACAATTCAAATCAAGGACAATTCCCTCCGGAACGCCAGCCAAATTAAGTGCCATGCGCCGGGCGGAACCACTTACCATATCCACGTCAAGTTCATTCTGCAAAGAGCTTTCGTGTTGTAGTATCCTTGCGCATTGGCGATTTTCTTTGTCATGAAGGGGGGCATCGTAGTGACACAATTCCGTATAGTTTTTTGGTCTTCGAAGTGGCGTCAAGTTGCCTGTCATCCTGATGGTGGAGACTCAATTTGGGGTCTTCGTATTGTTTGGCGATGGAGACTTACATGGGCTATCTAAACATCAAGTCAAGCCGAGGTCATAATCGTTACCGCGTTACTGCTGTGACGGTGATAGGGGTTTTGGTGTGTATGCTCCTGCCTGGGTGCAGTCAAGTTCCCGAGCAGATACTCATCGCCATAATTGATGGTGATGTGAATAGCGATCTTCCGGTCTTCGCGGGCTATACGATTGATCGTCAAAACGAGGGAACGCCCGATGCCCACGGCACCGGGATGGCTTCTTTGGTTTTGGGCTTGACCAAGGGTGATCCGTTGCCTTCCCAACGTGTCAGGCTGCTTTCATATGACATTGTTGCAGGTGATACAAATGGACGAGACGTTATGGCTGCGGCTATTAGTAAG
>JAITSW010000017.1 GCA_031287505.1 Propionibacteriaceae bacterium | reverse complement strand
TGGCGGGGCTTACGCCTATGCGCTCACGCAAGGCTGGCCTATTGCGCAAAGGCTGGCTTTCGCCAATGCGGCCGCAGCGCGATCGGTAACCCGCTTTGGCCCGGCCGGCGGAGTTGCGACCCTAGCCGAAATCGCCGATTTTATGCGGGACGGCGCTTAGCATCGTCCTTTGGCGGACGCAGTCTATTCCCGCCGCTGGGTAATGTTGAGGCTTCAGCTAGACAACCGCGACAGGTGACTCCACTTCAATACCGGACGTGTCACGCCCGCCGTCCCCACTGCCTGTTGTGGCAGTGCGGCCGGGTCAAGCAGCCGATTTGGCTCTAGGCCAATCAAGAAGTCCGCACTTTAGGTTGTACTGTTTAGGCGTGGAATTAGTTGAGGTAACACCCGGATCACAACGGTCGTTGCGGGAGGCAAATCGCGCACGGGTATTGTCCGCGCTATCCACGCATGGCCGCCTTACCCAGGTGGAGCTGGTCGAGGTCACCGGGATGACGCGCTCGACGGTGTCCAATATTGTGAAAGACCTTGTAGATGTCGGGGTGTTGCGAACAGCCGCCACCTCCAGAAATGGCAGACATGCGGTGCAGGTTTCCCTGGTTCGCGGACAAGGCCTTGTGGCTGGCATTCATTTTTCCTCCAGACGACTGCGGCTGGTGATAGCCGAGTCGTCCGGGAAAGTGGTAGCCGAGCGATCGGATCTAATCGCGGGCGATAACCGCGCCGATACCGAGCTTGACCGCGCGGTAATTCTTCTCGCCGCAATGGCTGAGGAAATGGGCAACTCCCTTAGCGACGTGAAGGCGGTTGGCGTTGCGACAGCGGTACCCGTTGACAGTGACGGCTCCACGCCAAAACTTGGCATAAACGCCGGATGGGAGGGGGTGCGCATCCGCGACATACTCCAAAAACTGCTGTCTTGCCCGGTGGCAATCGGCTCGGAGGCCACTTTGGGTGCGCTAGCCGAAGTGAGAACAGGCGCGGCATCGGGTTTCCAGACAGTGGTGTACCTACATGCCGGCTACACGATTAGCGCCGGTTTCGTTTTCGAAGGGCAACCGTTCATAGGCGCTGGAACCCGCTATGGGCTACTTGGCCATGTGTCCTTTGACGGGGACGGGGGAATATGCCGATGCGGAAACCGCGGTTGCCTGGAGACGACCGCAAGCGGAAGGGCGCTTGTCTCGCAGTTCCGCGACGAGCCCGGAATGAATCGGCTTTCAGACTTGGTAGACACCGCCATTGAGGGGAATCCCCGCACTTCCCGGGTCATCTCAGATGCGGGGAGGAGCCTTGGCATTGCGGCTGCCGCTGTATGCAATCTGATCGACCCGGATATTCTCGTGGTCGGCGGCGAGTTGGCTGCCACCGGCGAATTGCTGCTCGGGCCAATGAGGCATGCGCTTGAAAGGTTTGTAGTCGGCGGCACAAAACTCGTTCCAGAGGTTGTGCCGGGAGGCTGGGCACCTCGTTCGGCAATCGTGGGCGCGGTCGAGAGCGCTTTGGCTTTGCTCTCATCCCGGTCGGTGGTGCGAGTCGCGTAAGTGAAAAAGCAGGGCTCGGCCGCCTAACTATCCAAGTCTTGGACTTAAATAGAGGTTTGATAACAAATTGTCTCCAAGACTTGACGTCAATGCTTGGAGGTGAGACATTTTCAACAAGCCAACGACGGCTTTACCAGAAAGGCTTTCAGCATGCCTCACATTCCAAGGCGTTTCCTTTTCCTGTTGCTGGCGGGTGCTGTCGCGTTCAGCGCATCTGCGTGCACTGGCAACGAACAGCCCTCCCCCCAGGCAACGACTAGCAACTCCGCCAGCAGCGGCGACAAGATCGCCCTGCTGCTCCCTGATGCGGTTACCGCTCGCTATGAGCAACTCGACCGCCCATATTTCGAAGAAAAGGTCGCAGCGCTGGGCAGCTACGAAGTGTTGTACTCCAATGCGGACAATGACGCGGCCAAACAGCAGCAGCAAGCTGAGGCGGCCTTGGTCCAAGGTGCCAAAGTGCTGGTATTGGACGCAGTTGACGTCGACGCCGCCCTCAGCATCGTTGCAGCGGCGAAAGCTCAGAATGTGCCCGTCATTGCCTATGACCGGTTCATCGATTCGACAGACATCTCCTACTACATTTCTTTCAACAATGAAAAGATCGGCACTTTGCAAGCACAGGCACTCGTTGACGAACTCAAGGCCCGCAAGCTGTCTGGAGGCATCATAATGATCAACGGCTCTCCCACCGACGGCAAAGCGGGAGCCCCCGCTTTTAAACGCGGCGCACATTCGGTCATCGACAGCTCGGGCTACGAAGTACTTGGCGAATTCGATTCCCCGGGCTGGAGCCCCGAGAAAGCCCAAGAGTTTGCCGAAGCGCAAGTGGCCCAGTTTGGAAACCAGATTGTGGGCGTATACGCTGCCAACGACGGCACTGCCGGCGGTGCGATCGCCGCTATGAAAGCGGCAAATGCGAACCCCTGGCCAGTGGTGACCGGACAAGATGCCGAACTCGCGGCAGTGCAGCGCATTCTAACCGGCGACCAGCACATGACGGTTTTCCGCGACATCAAATTAGAGGCGGGCAAGGCGGCCGAAGTCGCAGTTGGCCTTCTTGGCGGAAATGCAGCGAAAGGCGACATGGTTTACGAGGGGATACAGTCGGCGATGCTGGAACCGTCGCTCGTCTTTTTGGCGGATATCAAGCCAACCCTTATCGACGGGGGGACGTACACGCTGGATCAGATTTGCACGCCTGATTACGCCGACGCCTGCGCAAAGGCTGGATTGCGGTGACACGGGCATTCGGCAGGACTGGGGAGTTGATTCTCTCCATGCACGGCATCAGCAAGGCATTCGGTGCCGTGCGGGCGTTGAGTGACGTTTCCCTCGCTGTACATGCCGGAGAGGTCGTTGCCATCGTAGGCGATAACGGCGCGGGAAAATCGACTCTCATAAAGATCCTGTCGGGTGTTCACAAAGCCGATGCCGGGACTGTCGAATTCGCGGGCGAGGTTCGCGAACTCGACAGTCCGGCAAAGGCAAAAGCACTTGGAATCGCCACTGTGTATCAAGATCTCGCGCTGTGTGACAACTTGGATGTGGCGGCAAATCTTTGGCTTGGCCAAGAGATCGTCAACGGAGTTCTGTTGGACGAGACAGATATGGAATCCCGATCATGGGAGCTTCTTCGCGAGTTGAGCGCGAAAGTCGCTTCGGTTAACACGCCGGTCGCCTCCCTCTCTGGTGGCCAGCGGCAGACCGTGGCAATCGCGAGAGCTTTAATCGGCGACCCGCGCATTGTGATTCTCGATGAGCCGACAGCAGCTTTGGGTGTGGCGCAGACTGCGGAAGTACTCGGATTGATAGAGCGCCTGCGTGAACGGGGGCTTGGCGTAATCCTGATCAGCCACAGCATCGCCGACGTGCTGGCTGTCACCGACCGTATCGTGGTGTTGCGGCTGGGCAAGAACAACGGGACATTCTTAGCCGAAGAAGTGACGGCGGAGACCGTGATCGCCGCTATCACCGGAGCCATTGAGTCAGACGAAAGGGAGAGAGCGGAATGAGTTCAAACCCCAGCGGCCTATTAGAATCTGTGCGCGGCCGAGATCTTAGCTCTCTCACTGTTGTCGGCGGGCTCATAGTTATCTGGATTGTGTTTCAGGCAATCTCGCCAACGTTCCTCTCCCCCACCAATCTGGTCAACCTCACTTTGCAGTCTGCCGCTATTGGGACAATGTCTTTGGGAGTGGTGCTGGTGTTGCTGGTGGGCCAGATTGACTTGTCCGTCGGCTCTGTTTCAGGCTTATCCGCCGCGATAACCGCAGTGTCATTTGTGCAGTTTCGATGGCCTTTAGCCCTGGCAATCTTGGCCGCCTTGGCAGCAGGCACCCTAATCGGTTTGATGTATGGGGTGTTGTATACCCGTTTTGGAGTCCCCAGCTTCGTCATCACCATGGCCGGCCTTCTGGGTTTTCTCGGCTTGCAGCTGTACATACTCGGGCCAACCGGTTCGTTGAACATTCCTTTCGACACGCCGCTGGTGGCAT
>JAITSW010000197.1 GCA_031287505.1 Propionibacteriaceae bacterium | reverse complement strand
AGAGGCGCTCATTGCGGCGGATCCCGCTCCCCAGCCCTCGAATAGGCTCTTTACCAGGGATTTCAGTTTGCTCGTCATCGGGCAGATCATCATAATGTTTGGCTCGGCGCTGCTGCGGTTCGCGCTTTCGCTGTATGTCTTAGATATCACCGGACGCGCAGATCTATTCGCCTTGCTGTACGCGGTTTCCTGTATTCCGCTCTTGCTCTCACCCATCGGCGGTGCTGTCGCCGACCGGGTGAACCGCCGCAATCTCTTGGTGGGTATCGCGCTGGCGAACGCGGCGGTGGTGGCCGTTCTCGTGGTTGACTTCCTTGGCGAAGGGACGCCCAACATCGTTGTTATCGGCATCGCGATGGTGTTGTTTGGAGCCACGTCCGCTATCGAAGCCCCGACGGTGCTGGCCTGCGTTCCGTCCTTACTCAGCAGGGAAAAATTGGAGCAGGGAACTGGCCTTACCAACGCCATTGGCGCGATTGCCAACCTCGTCGCCCCGGTTGCGGGCGGGATTCTCTACGGCGTGCTAGGTGTGACGGTGCTAGTTGCCGCCAGCTGCGTCCTCTTCGCCATCGGTGCTGGGTTAGAGATGTTCATCCGGATCCCGGCAACCCAGCAAGCTCAAGGCAAGGCGTTCGCAGCCACCATCGTTGCCGACCTCAAAGAAGGTTTCGCTTTCGTGGCGCACCAGTCCGGCATTTCCAAGTGCTTGATTATTGCGGCTTTGCTCAACCTGGTGCTGCTCCCGTTCTACATCGTGGGGGTGCCGGTGATTATGCGGCAAGGTATGCAGACCTCCGATTTTTGGTACGGGACCGGCATGGCGCTGATTGAGGCCGGAATGATCATCGGGGCGCTTAGCGTTGGAGCCTTCGTCAAGTGGATGCACTTGCAGACGCTGCATCGGTGGCTGGTGGCTGGGGCTATCGGGATGTTCCCGATGGCCGCCGCGATGTTGCCGCAGGTGTTGAGCCTGGGCTTTTTCACGTCCTACATTTTGTTTTTCGCCTGCGCGGTGCCCATCATGGTGATGCTCGGCATGCTTTCTATTTACGTCATCACCAACGTCCAACGCCATACCCCAGACAACCTGATGGGCAAAGTGATGGCGATCATGATGGCGGCCTCGCAGTGCGCCGCGCCGATTGGCCAGATCGTCTACGGCTTCTTCAACGAACGGTTTTCGTCAGCTATGTACATCCCCATCATTGGAGTTGCCCTGGCGACCCTCGCCCTGGCATTCGTCACCAAGTGGATGATGAGGAACGAGGGTTTCGACGCATAGGGGCACGGATGGCATTCGGGTTGTAAACTGCAACGACATTGTCTACGAGTAAGGACGCCGTCCGGAATTGAAAAAGAAAAGCGCGGTGTTGACGATAGCCGGCGTCGAGGTTGACGTCGTTTATAAGGACGTCAAGAACTTCAACATCCGGGTTTATCCGCCTGATGGGCGCGTGCGGATTTCAGTTCCCCGGCAGGTCGGTGAAGCCCGCGTGCGCGAAGTCGTCGAGCGCCGGATGCCGTGGATAAAGCAGCGGAGGATCCGAATTTTGGCAGCTGGGCAGCGTTCCGGATTTGATTTGGTGGACGGTGAAGTTCATTACGTTTGGGGTGTCCCTTTGACGCTCAAAGTGATTGACTATGACGGGCGGGCTCTGGTCGAAACAGATGGGGATTATCTCGTCCTTTATGCCAAAGCGGATGCGCCGGTGGAGAAGCGGCACGGGTATTTGGATCGCTGGTATCGCGATGAATTGCGTAGCTTTCTTCCAGAGTTGATTGCCAAATGGGAGCACAAATTGGGCGTGACGGTGCCGCTTTGGAAGTTGCGGCGGATGAAAACCCGATGGGGTTCCTGCAACTGCAAAACGCGACATTTGTGCTTCAACGTCGAGCTGGCTAAACGGCATCCTGATTGCCTGGAATATGTGGTCGTCCACGAAATGACCCACTATTTCGAACGAAACCACGGGGAGGGCTTCAAGAAGCGGATGGATTTGGCGCTCCCGGATTGGCGTGCCCGCCGCACCCTTCTCAATGCAACACCGATTGAGTTTCGCTAGCTATCGCAGCCTAACCCAATGGTCTGCGATGATTAGGGCAATAGTCTCCTGGCTAGTGGTGTGTCTCGAAAACAACTCTGTTGTAGGCGTGGTGTTGGGGTATGGCGGAGTGAGTGCCTCGCTGGGCGTTAGTCGAACGTTGGCTCCAGGATTTGAGCGGGAAAGTCTTGGGGCGTAGCCTACTCGCCAGCATTGTTTTAGGGATTGCCGTCTACTCTTACCTGGATGTTCACGACCGAGGACATGCCAATTCATCCGGGTTGCAGCCGTCGAACCCATCATCGTAAAAGCCAGACGCGGACGCGCCACCTTCAGCAGCTCAACTAGTTATTGTGTTTTGCTTGTGGGAAGTTGTGAATGGTGGTTACTCTTGCTGTGTCGCGGTGTTTATCTCCGTGATTCGGGCAAGCTTGGGGGTGGGTCTGATGAAGTTGTGCCGGGTGGCTGTTTGTATCGGGCTGCGACTACGGGTGCGACTTTTCGGGGTCGGTTGGCAAGCAATGTTGTGGGCCGGGTGTATGAGGTATCGGGTGCCTGGGTGCATGTGATGTTCCCTTCGACCGGTTTTGTGTTCCCTGCCGATAACGGGCATTCGGATCGGGCTGCTTGGGTGTTGCGTTCCAGCGTTGATATTCCGCCAACGTCTGTCACGGTGACTCCTGCCTCTTTGACTGTTCAGCAGGGTAAGGCTGCGGCTTTGTCGGCTGTGGTGACTGGTGTTGGGCCGGGTTCTGCGGTTGTGAAGGTGGCGGGGGTGTCGCTGGATAGGTCTTCGCTCAGCGTGCCGGTTGGTTCTTCTTCGACTCTAAAAGCTTCGGTGTCTCCTGCGGATGCGTCTGATAAGAAGGTTACTTGGAGTAGCGGCAACACAAAGGTCGCGACGGTCAGCAGCAGCGGTGTGGTCACTGGGAAGGCTGCCGGGAAAGTAACGGTCACGGTGAAGACTGCGGACGGCGCTAAGACCGCTAAGGCTACTGTCGCGGTGAAGGCGAAACCGGCATCGACGTTGACTTTGATCGATGGTACTAAGGTTCCTAGTTTTTTGAAGTCTGGCACTGCGGTGAGTGTCACTGGGATGGTGAAGTCGAACTATAAACTCACCAAGGTCACCGCTGTGATCAAAACTGGTGGCGGCACGGCCAAATACAATGTGTCTACTAATCCGGGGGCGACGAGTTTCAACCTGAAGACTTGGGACAACCGATTGCTGTTCTCGAAACTGGCCGCTGGCAGCTACATATACATGGTTACCGCCATCGATGCTTCCGGTGCCAGTAAAACCTTTCAAAGTGTTCCGTTCAAAGTTGTAGCGGCAGCGACTCCGGCAGTGTCA
>JAITSW010000171.1 GCA_031287505.1 Propionibacteriaceae bacterium | reverse complement strand
GAAGTAGCGCAGATTTGCGGACGCAGCCGCCGTGAGCAGCTTTCGGTGTTCATCCGAGGTGTTGTCGAATCCACGGTGCGCAACGGTTTTGTCTCGCTCGATCCCACGAGAGCTGCGGCACTGTCCTCCTTGCGGAGTTTCAACTATGAGCGTATTTACACCCGCGAAGAGGCGTTGGCGCAATCTCATGCCGTCATCGCGGTGCTGCGCGCCCTCGTCGAGCACTATGCGTCCCATTTGGAAGACCTGCCACCAGGTGCCCAGGAGGATCCCGACCCGCTGCGGGCAGCAGTTTCCTACGTTGGGGGCATGACTGATCGCTTCGCGTTCAACACGGCCATGGCGTTGTTGGACTGGGATTCGGCGAAGCTGCCCAAGGGCATCGGATAACCGTCAGGTCGTCCCAAATAGGGGAAGGTGCGTAAACTCATCTTCATGCCCGGCAGAATCGTAGACGAAGACCTGCAGACTGTGCGCGAGCGTTCGCGCATAGCGGACGTCGTCGGTTCCTATGTCACTTTGCGGCCGATTGGCGGCGGATCCCTTGTTGGCCTGTGCCCTTTCCACGACGAAAAAACTCCGTCGTTTCGAGTCACTCCGGCACGGGGCTTTTACTACTGCTTCGGCTGTGGCGAGGGTGGGGACGTCATCTCGTTTGTCGAAAAGATCAACCATGTCTCTTTTATCGAGGCTGTTGAGTTTTTGGCTGATCGGGCGAAAGTCGTGCTGCGCTATGCCGACGGAGGGCCGCGGGTTGAGCCGGGGCTGCGGATGCGGGTGTTAGAGGCAAATCTAGTCGCCTCCGAGTTTTACGGATCTCAGCTGCGTTCGCCAGATGCCATAGCCGGACGGCGGTTTTTGGATCAACGCGGTTTCGACCGCGAGGCTTGCGCGAAATTCGGTGTCGGTTTTGCCCCCCGCGGTGGACGCGCGCTTTTAGACAAGTTGGAAGCCGCCGGCTTTTCCAAAGGAGAGCTGGTCAAGGCCAATCTGGTGCGCGAGAACGGCTGGGATGTGTTCCAAGGTCGGCTAATTTGGCCTATTCGAGATGCCGGACGCGCGGTGTTGGGTTTTGGCGCGCGAAAGATATTCGATGATGATCGGATGCCGGGGAAGTACGTGAACACTTCTGAGACGGTCGTCTACAAGAAATCGAGTGTTCTCTACGGGCTTGATCTGGCACGGGGTAGTATCGCGTCGAAGAACCAGGCGGTGGTCGTTGAAGGCTACACAGACGTTATGGCCTGCCATCTGGTTGGGGTAGACAATGCCGTCGCCTCCTGCGGCACTGCCTTCGGCGAGGGGCACGCGCGCATGTTGCAGCGGCTCATCGGAGCTGTGGACATCCGCCCAGGTGAAATCATCTTCACCTTTGACGGGGACGCCGCTGGGCAGGCCGCCGCCTTGAAAGTATTTGAGTTGGACGAGGCTTTTTCGGCACAGACCTATGTGGCGGTTGAGCCATCCGGGCTCGACCCCTGCGATCTGCGATTGCAACGCGGAGATGCCGCCTTGCGGGAGTTGGTGGGAAGGCGTATCCCGCTCTATCGCTTTGTTATGCAAAACCGGTTGGCAAATTTCGATCTCGAACGCTTCGATTCTCAGTTGGCGGCGATTCGGGCGGTAACCCCGCTGGTCACCCATATTCGCGATAACTCGCTGGTCGAGGGGTATATCCGCGAACTTGCCAATATGGTGGGGCTGGATCCAAATCTAGTGCGCAAAGAAGTCCGCTCTGCTAGCTCACATCGGCGTCCCGACAGGGGGGCACCCGCGCAACTTCGCGCTGCCGACGGCCGGGCGGAAAGCGATCCGTTAGGGTCGACTCTGTCGCGACCCGTCTCGTCCCTCCCCATGCCAGATCCAAATAACCGCCATTTGGCGGCTGAGCGGGCCACCGTACGCCTGCTGCTTACTTCCCCCAGGTTGTTTACCGGGGTCTGGAATGGTCTCAAACCCGAGGATTTTGCCCACCCGGCCTATCGGGCCTTAGTGATCCTCATCTTCGGTGTCGCAGACGTGGAACGCGCCGATTCCCAGTGGATCCACGCGGTGTTGCGCAACAATACCGACCCGGTTTTAGAACGCCTGGTCTCCGACCTCTCATCCGAGCCAGACCTGCGGGAGCCGGACGCCGAATACGTCGACGCCTATGCCACCCAAGTTCGGCTATTGCGGCTTTCCGCGCAAATTGAAGCGCTCAAACCAAAGCTGCAGCGCACAAACCCGATAGAAAATGCCGATTATCCCGAGCTTTACCGGGCGCTAATTGATTTAGAGGCAAAGCGCAAAGCTTTGTTATCGCGGGTGTCCTAGCTCTAAGGCAA
This sequence comes from Propionibacteriaceae bacterium, assembly GCA_031287505.1. Classification (GTDB taxonomy): domain Bacteria; phylum Actinomycetota; class Actinomycetes; order Propionibacteriales; family Propionibacteriaceae; genus Propionicimonas. The sequence continues at coordinate 4,032 of JAITSW010000171.1, read as the reverse complement.
CTTTCGGCATGTTGGGCCGGCTGTGATGACGACACGCTGCCTGTCTGCCTACCCCTCTTCGATCAGGGACTCTCAGCTGTCCAGCAGGCGGGCTACGATGACGACACACTGCCTGTCTGCCTACCCCGGCATCTCGGCTGCGATTTCCCGGCAAGAAGGCAAACGGGGTCTGAAACGCCGAGATCGGGACGCTTTCACATCAGGCCAAGCTGTCTCAATCATTTCCGTCGGCTTGCTTGTTTTGGCAGAGGTTCATTCGCCGAAAACCTGCCCGAAAAATCGTTCAGATTGAGATTTGGGGGTTCCAAAAAAGCTGCCGGTGTTCTATCCTCTAGCCAGGAGTTGATCTAATGACCGGGATCGGCATCTATGAAGTTGTTGACCTGGAACGCCTGCAAGATATTTCAGCCGAGTTCTCCGATGCTACATCGCTTGGGATTATCACGGTTGACTGTCGGGGAGTTCCAGTCACTCCGGCGTGCGGTTTTACCGAATTCTGTTTAGCCATCAGGAAAGACCCAATTCGTCGGCAAATGTGTTATAGCTGTGATGCCCATGGTGGTTTGCAAGCTGTCATCGACGGGAAACCGCGCGTTTACCGGTGCCACGCTGGGTTGGTAGATTTTTCAATCCCGATCGTTGCCGAAGACCATTTCCTAGGGGCGGTGCTTTGCGGGCAAGTGAGAATCGACGACACCGTGGACGGCCTTGGATTCATTATCGGCTCTCGCGATAATTGGCGGGAGGACGAGGGTCTGCTGGATCTCTATGACACCGTCGCCAGAACTTCTATGCGGAAGGTGAATTCATCCGCCAATATGCTGCTAAGCCTCTCGCAGGAGATGGTGAAAAAGGGAACTTCGAAGCGAACAGTCCAAGTCTCCCAAATTGGTTTTCATGAAAAAAACGCAATCCAGCCGGCTAGCCCCCATCTCTTCCCGACATCGAAGGGGCAAAACACCTCAGAGCTTTCTCGGGAAGCGGAGGAAGCTCCCGATCCATTGGCCATGTTAGAACGGTGTATCGAGAATGAAGATATGCCCGGTGCCACCCGGGCTGTCAGCCAATATCTGGAAAACACCGTTTACCCGTCTGGGCGCTATCTCAACAGAGAATCCCTCGCCATCCTTGAGGACGAAATCCTCCGGCTTTCACAGATCGTCTGCCCGTTAGGCACCCAGTCGATAGAGCAGGCGATACAGCGGCAGCGGTTCAGCCGCACCCCTCAACTAACCAGATACCACTGCCAGATCTATGTGGAGTCTCTACTGGGAATCATGCAGGACTTCATCGTCAAAGCCAATCCGGCTTGGAAGCACTCGCTATTCGGATTGTTGAACTACTTGGAGCGCAACCCGACGAAGGCCTGGACCTTGAACGACGCCGCCAGGTTTTTGGGGGTATCTGTGAGCCATGCCTCGCGGCGTTTCAAGGCCTACACCGGGCAGAATTTCGTCTCATACGTGACCGAAAAACGCATTGAACGGGCCAAAATGATGCTCAAGTGGACGAATATGCCGGTGTTGAAGATTGCCAAAGAGCTAGATTTTCAATCCAACTACTTTTCCAGGCTATTCAAACTCAGCACCGGATTCTCGCCCAGCGAATTCCGGCAGTATGCCGCCGGACGCTAACTCTGTGCCCCGGCATAATCGGGATAGCCGTCGGTATGAACAACATACCGGCACCAGCATCAATGCCGTGCCCCGGCATAATCGGGGTAACCGGGCACCACCTCAAAGCAAGGGCAACGGTGCAACCCTTACCCGGACAGCGCAAATTTTCATAGCAAAAGAGCAAGGGTGTGCATCCCAAATCGGCTTAGGGTGAGGGTGGGAACCACGAAGGGATGCTGTGAACAAGTTCCAAATACGGACGGCGATCTACTACGGGGTCGAATCGCTGGGGTACCTCAATGGCCTAGCTGGTCGGCGGGTACTGGTCGTAACGGATGCCTTTATGGCTTCCACAGAAGCAATGAGACGGGTCTTAGCGGCGCTGCAAGGGTCGGCTGTGGCCGTATTCGACCGGGTCAAACCCAATCCGACGATTGAGGTTGTGACGGATGGGCTGCGTTTTTTCATGGAATGCCCGCCCCAAGCGGTTGTCGCCCTGGGTGGGGGATCGTCGCTAGATACCGCGAAAGCAGTTTTCAAGGTCGCGGTTGAACAGGGGTATTCAGACGTCGAGTTCATCGCAATTCCGACTACTTCCGGCTCTGGTTCCGAGATGACCTCGTATGCCGTCATCACGAATGCGGCGACCAAGGAGAAGATGGCGCTGGTCTCTCCAGACATGTATCCCGATGTCGCCATCTTGGATCCCAATATTGTCCTGGGCACTCCGCCGAGGCTCACCGCTGACACCGGCATGGACGCGGTGTCCCACGCGGTCGAGGCTTATGTGTCCAAACACCACACTGACTTCTCCGATGCCATGGCTGAGAAGGCTCTCCACCTGTTGTTTGAGTATCTGCCGGTTACCTATGTTGAGAGCGACAATCTGGCGGCTCGCGAACGGGTGCACAACGCCGCCTGCCTAGCGGGAATGGCCTTCGAAAATGCCGGCTTGGGAATCGTCCACAGTATTTCGCATGCGATTGGCGGCACCTTCAGTGTTCCGCACGGACGTCTGAACGCCCTTATCATGCCTACCGTTATCGAGTTCAACGCCGGCGATTTGCGGGTTTCAAAATCTCCGATCAGCGCGACCGCCCTTCGCTATGCGCAGTTGGGCAGGATGCTCGGTTCGGCGACTGCCAGCACCCGAAACCAGGTGGCCGGCCTGGTCTCGCTGATCAAGCATTTGCGTCGCGATCTCGACATGCCAGAGCGAATCACCGATCTGGGGATTCCGCCCTATGAATTTGTGGCTGCGATCCCGACGTTGGCGGAAACGGCCTTCAACGATCACTGCACGCCCGGAAATCCGCGAGAAGCGGGCGTCGAAGATATCGAGGCCTTGCTCCGGTTCTTGATCTGATGCCGGTGCCGGCAGCGATCTTTCCCACCGCCGCCCTTTAGCGCGCAGCCCCTTTTTGAGAAGGCCTTTTTGCCTTGCGAACGTAGCCCAGTTCCCGATCGCGCGGGTATCGGTGCCCTTGGCCGCGACTAGCTTGCCTTGTGGGTTGCTTCGGTTTCTAGGAGCGCGGGTATCGATGCGTTCCCTGCGACTGTTTTCCTTGCCCATAGCTTGGGTTTCTAATCGGGTAGGTACCGATTTTGTCGGTGTGCGACGGTTTTGCGTTGCCCATGGCGTTAGCTTCTACCTGGCTGAGAGCCTCGTGTCATTGAATTTCGGCTTGCCGAGGCAGTTATAGCCGATAGCTGCCAGGCGTTGTGTTTGGTGGGCAGGCCGTCCTCGCGACGCATGGGGTTTTCCGGTGGGCAGGCCGTCCTCGCGACGCATGGGGTTTTCCGGCGGGCGGGTGGGTATATTTGGATTCGCGCTGACGTCAAAGGAGGGGAAATGGTTCAAGACTTGCGGATGTTGAATCGCGGGACGCTGCTGGCCGAATTGTTGCGCTCGCGGCCAACAAGCCGGAAGCAATTGGCTTTGGCTACCGGGATTTCGCCGGCCACCGTGACCCGGGTGGTGGCCGGCCTAAAAGCTGAGGGCGTGCTGCGCGAAATTGAAGAAGTGGTGGTGGACGCCAGGGGACGCCGGGAGATGTTGCTGGATTTGGTGACTGAACGCGAACTAGTTGTCGGAGTTGACCTTGGCGCCTCCAATACCCGGGTGCTGCTAGCCGACCTGGCGGGGAATCCGTTTAGCGTCCATGCCCAGCCCACTCAAAAGGAGCTTGACGCCAAGAGTCTGGGACTTTGGGCAGCGCAGGCGGTATTGGATGCGGCAGGTGGCGCATTTGAGCGGGCAAGCAGGATTGTGCTGGTGGTGCCCGGGGCGGTGAGCCGTCCCACCCAGCACATCACCAATGCCCCGAATCTGCCGCAGCTTGAAGAGCCAGTTTTTTTGGATGCCGTTAGCGGAAAACTGGGCAAACCGGTGGTATTGGAGAATGATGCGAACGCC
>JAITSW010000161.1 GCA_031287505.1 Propionibacteriaceae bacterium | reverse complement strand
GGGACTTGACCAAACCAAAGGGGGGAAACTCGCAAAGCTCAGGCCACGGCAACTCAAAGGGCTCGACCCGTCCGCCGTAAACGCGCAACCCATAGTTGCGCACCCACGCCTGCTCATCGGAGATATCTATGCCCAAGTTGATCAGCTGTTTGACGTCTCTGGGCGTCAAACCATCGCCGCAAACCTTCTCACGTGGAAATTCTGCCTTTTCCAATAGCACGACGTCTAAGCCAAGACCGGCCAAATATGCCGCCGTGGATGCCCCGCCCGGCCCGGCGCCGACGACAACTACCTCGCTCTCAGCGTTCTGGCCCTCGACCAGCTGGGCGTTGTCATTCGGCATGGTTCTCCAAGGCAAATAATTACAAGAGTGCCCTGCTAGCCTATCGGGAAATCCAGTTGCCCGCAGCGGAAGCGCTAAATGGTCTGACCATTAGTATTCCGGTTTTTGCCCCAAAAATGGCGGTCCTTGGTAATCTTGCGGATTGTGTCTGATCTTCGCCAAGCTCGCACTATCGCTTTGGACGGCACTGCTGCCATCGAGCGGTATCTGCCAGCTAGCGGCGCAACCGCTTGGATGCGCGGAGGCGAGGGAATTATCGGGTTTGGCGAAATCGCCCGCTTTGAGGCTGCCTCGCTTGCCGAAGCCGCCGGGCAATGGAACGCTTTCACCAAAACCCTGGCGCATCGCTCTTTGATCCCCCACGCCCACCCGCTGGCCTTTGTCTCCGGAGTCTTCGACCCGTCCAATAGCGCCGGAATGTCTGTCATCGTGGTGCCTGAAAGCACCATCACCGTGCGGCATGGGAAGGCTTGGTTTACCACCTTCAACGAAAACCTGAGCGTGCCGGAGGTGATAACCGCGCCCGTCCCCCCCATGCCGTTAGCAGAAATCACCCCAAATGGGCTGGACGGGCGGGAATGGAAGCGAGCAGTCACCCAAGCCATTGAGTTGCTAGCCCAGGACTGCGAACTAGAGAAAGTGGTACTCGCCCGAGCCGTCACCGCCAAAACCGCTTCCCCAATTTCACTGCGCCAACTCGCAACACATTTGAGCGCGCAATACAAGAATTGCTGGACGTTCATTGTGGACGGCATGGTGGGCGCCTCGCCCGAGCTGCTCATCAGGTTGGAGGATGGTTTGGCCACTTCCAGAGTCCTCGCCGGGACTATCCCGCGAGAAGGCTCCACCGAAAAGCTCTCGCAAGTGCTCATCGACTCTGACAAGGACTTACGCGAGCACGAATATGCCCGAGATTCGGTGGCGCAGGCCTTGGAGCCCTTTTGTTCGGCCATGAACGTTCCGGATGCCCCCTCGGTGCTTCGCCTGCCAAACGTCTTGCATTTGGCGTCCGATATCACCGGGATCGTTCATGACTCCAGCACTTCAGCGCTGGACCTCGCCCTTGCACTCCACCCATCGGCGGCAGTTTGCGGGACGCCCACGGCACTTGCCCGGCAGGCTATTGCCGAGTTGGAACAGCTAGACCGAGGCCGCTACGCCGGACCGATCGGCTGGGTAGACACCAGCGGCAATGGCGAAATCGCTATTGCGCTGCGCTGCGGAAAACTAAACGACAATGACCCAAGGCAGATTGAACTCTATGCCGGCTGCGGAATCATCAGCGAATCCGACCCGGAGGCGGAATATGCCGAAACCCAAGCCAAACTCCTCCCCATGTTAAACGCCCTCGGACGGTAGGCTTCCCGCATGCCGAAATTCCGCACCACCCTTGAAAAAGACCGTGACGAAGTTGCCCAAATGTTTGACGCCGTCGCGCGCCGCTACGACTTGGTCAACGACATGCTTTCTCTCGGGCAAGACCGGCTCTGGCGCAAACAGCTTGTGAAGGCGGTTGCGCCCCGGGCTGGGCAGCGCATCCTAGATTTGGCCGCCGGTACCGGCACCTCGACTTTGCCGCTGGCGGCCACCGGTGCCCAGGCCATTGCCGCCGACATTTCCTTGGGAATGCTGATAGTGGGCAAAGACCGCTATCGCGAGCTAGATTTCATTAATACCGACGCTCTAGCCCTGCCCTTCCCAGATGCCGCCTTTGATGCGGTTTCCATCTCATTTGGCCTGCGCAACATTGCCGATACCGTGGCAGCGCTGACCGAGATGCGCCGGGTGGCCAAACCGGGCGGCCGCTTGGTAATTTGCGAATTCTCCACTCCTGCCAAACCTTTGCGCGGCGCTTACCGCCAATATTTGACCCGCATACTCCCCCAACTGGCGAAGCTCGCGTCCTCAAACCCAGCAGCCTACGAATACCTCACCGAGTCGATTTTGGATTGGCCAGATCAGCACCAGTTGGCAAACCTCATGGCGCAGGCCGGTTGGAAACGCATCGCTTGGAAGAATCTCACTACTGGAATTGTGGCCTTGCACCGCGGCTTCGCCGGCTAAACCAGCACCCATGTTTTAGCGCCAAGTTGGTTTAATGCCAGGAGAAAGAATATGGCAAGCGGATTGGCGTCCAGACCCAGTCGGTACCTTCCGTGGATACGGACTCATACAAACAGCCTACCCGCACCCACATTTAGTCCCCCACACCAAAACAGAATACCTAGTCAGAAGCCCACACCACCCCAAAAACCCAACCAGCCGGCTAAGCCGGTCAAAGGATTTGAATGGCCAGCGAAAGACTCTCACTTGCGTTTCTCGTGCCCGCCCCCAAGCCCACGTCCCCGAGTAACGTCCTCAGGTAACGTTCACAAGTAACGTCCCCAGGTAACACTCACAAAGAACCGTCCCCAAGTAACGTCATACCGGATGCGCCGCCCTTGTTTTAGAGGTGTCGCGGCTCGCGTCCAGGAACTGGAACTCTCCATTGTCGTGGTCCCAGCGCAGTCGGTGGCTGCCCCCGAACCCGGCACGCACGCGTATTTCCCGGTCCTGAGCCTCAGCGGTAGTTCGGTAGGTGGTCAACTGGTAGCCGACGAGCTTGGCGGCCAGGCTCGATTCAGTCCACTGGTAGGAGACCCGTAGCAAATGCTCGCCTGGGGTGAGGTGGAGCACCAGGCGAGTGCCTTTGCCATCCATGATGGGCGGTTGTCCGTCAACACTGTGGACTGAGAGCAGGTCGTTTACCTTTGAGCGTTCGATGACCACGGTGGCGGCATCGGTGTGTCGGCGGCGAAATGCCGCCACCCGCCGTCGACGCCGACCCAGATAAAGTGCCATCCCAGGCAGGTACAACACCACCACGCCGACCACAAACCAAGCCGCGATCCGGTTCTGGCCCGAGAACACCTCGATCAACCAGAGCCAGACATCCTGTGGGGACGGCAGCGTCACCACTGCCTTGCCAGCGGCTGATCCCACGACACCTGCCACGGATGAACAGGCAGTCGGGTGTAGTGCTGGTAGATCTGGGCACGGCAGAATGCTTCGCTGTTCGGGTCGGTCAAGTCTTCATCGGCCCATTCTGCGTAGCTTCGCAGGTACGCATCCATGAACTCGTCCCAGCCGCTAAACAGCGGTTGCAGTTTCGCAGCAGCATGCAGACACCATTCGAAAGCCTCGTCCTTGGTCAGATACTGGCAAGCCAGTCCCAGGTTGGCCAGCCAGATCAGCCGTTGCAGATCCCAAGCCCACAAGCGCCGTTCTACGGCGGAGTCCTCACCGGTCAGTACGGTCTCGGGGTCGAAGCCCTGCTGTTTGCGCCACTTTTTCACTGCGCGGCCCGCAAGCAACTTTGGCAGCATCTTCACTAAGTCTCGGCCGTTGTGGAACCCCCATGACTCGTACAGCACTCTGCGATCATCGGTGACCCTGGCCTCCAGCGGCGGAGAACCGAAGATTCGCCAGTTCCGTTCCGAAGAGATCTGCACTACGGCGCAGCATGCCAAGAACCAGTTCACCGTGACCGGGTAATCCCATTGGCGGAGAATGTGTGACCACTCGCGTGTCAACGACTGCTCCACCAGCGCCGCGAGTCCTGGAAAGGTCTCCTCCTCCAGTTCATAGAAGTTGGCATCGCCTTCCTCCACGAAGTCGAGTTCCACGGTCCGGCTGGTGACATCCTCAACCACTGGCTCTTTGACAAAGATGTCGTAAATATCACCCGCCTCGTAACGATCCCGCACCCCGTCCAACTCGATCACCACGGCGTTCTCGAAGAACGCCACGTAAGAACGCACCTTCCGCAATCCTCGTCGGCGTGGCTTGCCTTCCACCTCGAACAACAAGCGATACGGAGAGTCATCGCGTTCTGTTCTCATTTGCCCAACAACCTTTCTTCTATCTAGCTCCAAGCTCTGGTACCCGGGTCTAACCGTTCCACAGCCCGCTTACTGGAACTGCCCAGAGGCGTTCTCCTAGTGGCAGGGTCTGTCTTCCGGTATAGATGATTATGCCTGCTTTGAAATGCTGCCCGGTTTTGGCACGTAGCTTCTCCAAAAATTACCTCACGATTGCGCATTTCGGGCTTCTTGGCGGCGCAATTCCGGAATTCTGGCGGCGCAATTCCGGAATCTTGGCAGCGCAATTCGGGAAAGTGACAGGGTTGTTGGCGGGCGTAACGGGGGATTTGCGGCTAAGTGTTGTTCAGCCAGTCAACGACTTCGAGTCCTTGGACTCGGGAAAACTCGCGCAAATTATTTGTTACCAGGATTGCATTTAGCGCTAA
>JAITSW010000030.1 GCA_031287505.1 Propionibacteriaceae bacterium | reverse complement strand
CCACCGACGGCATCGGTTATGCCAACGCCCCACAGGCCTCTTAAGGGTTGAGGCCCACCACCGGGACGGTGTTTGTCTCTATCGCGAATCGCGACAAGCGGCACGCCATCTTGCCTATCAAAGTCTTAGCGGATATCGGGATGCGGATTATGGCCACCGCGGGCACAGCTCAAGTGCTGCGCAGGCATGGCATTGATGTCACGACCATCCGGAAGTCTTATCAAGGCATTGGCCCCAATGGCGAACCCACCGTTGTCGAGGCTCTGATGAATGGGGAAATCGACCTAGTCATCAACACCCCTCACGGGCATTCGCAAGATGGCTCGCCTAGGCGAGATGGCTGGCAGATTCGTTCGGCGGCGATCTTGGCAAACGTCCCCTGTGTGACGAATGTGCAAGGTCTGGCAGCCTGCGTGGAGGGCATTGACGCCCTACAACGGCAACAAGCCGGGGTGCGGTCGCTACAGTCGTGGAACGCGGCGATGGGTGAAGAGCTGGCAGCCCTGATATGAGTATTCGCACCAAGGTTGTCTCAGGTGGCTACACCCGGTTGCTGCGTCCGATTTTGTTCCGCTCTTTTCACGGTGACCCGGAGATGATCCACGAGCAGATGATTCGCGTTTTGGCTGCCCCGGCTTTTTCCGCGGTTGCCCGCACGGCGCTAAAATTCCTCATTTCCCCACAGGGACGTCCCACCACGGTGGCGGGCATTGATTTCCCCAACCGGGTGGGCTTGGCTGCTGGAATGGATAAAGACGGTCATGCGGTTAAGGCTTGGGCGCCTTTGGGTTTTGGCTTTGCCGAGGTTGGCACAGTTACCGGGCAGGCCCAAAAAGGCAACGATCGTCCAAGGGTCTTTCGTCTGCCGTCCTCTAAGGCGCTCATCAACCGGATGGGCTTTAATAACGACGGTGCTGCGGCGCTGGCCAAAACACTGGCGGCAGCCGGAGTGTACCGCGGCAACAACGCCGCCGGCATCCCGATCGGGATCTCCATCGGAAAGACCAAGAAGGTGCCCCTAGAGGCTGCCATTGAAGACTATCTGAGCGCGCTCACGGCTGTGGTTCCCCATGCTGACTACGTGGCTATCAATGTTTCCAGCCCCAACACGCCGAACCTACGCAAACTTCAAAGCGAATCTGCTCTCGCAGAGCTGGCCACCGAGTTGACGACGCTGGCCGCAAATCTTGGCGTTCGGCATCGGGTGAATCCCGTTCCGCTGTTTGTGAAAATCGCCCCAGATTTGAATTGGCCCGCCATAGACGCGATTTTGACCACCTGTGAAACCACCGGTATCAGTGGCGTTATTGCCACGAATACCACCTTGAGCCGCGATGGAATCAAACGCTTCGAAAGGCCTGTGGCCGCCCAAACTGGCGGGCTCTCTGGCCGCCCACTCGCGCGTAGAGCCCGCGAGGTCGTTGGGTATGTGACGGCTCACACATCGTTGCCGGTTATCGGTTGTGGTGGCGTGATGACTCCCAATGACGCCCTTGCCCTCTTTGACGTAGGTGCTTCTCTGGTGCAGCTCTATACCGGTTTTATCTACTCAGGCCCGGCTTTGGCAGTCAAGATCAACGCTTTTGACCTACATCGAACTGGGCTTTCCAAACAATCGAAGGTGATCTGAAATGAAGCCCTATGCCCAACGGCTAAGAGAACTGGTGGCGATTCGCAAGGGCATATGTGTGGGTATAGACCCCCATCCGGCATTGCTTGACCGGTGGGGCTTGGCGGCAAACTCGCAAGGACTGGAGGCATTTTCGAGAGGAGTTGTGGAGGTTCTCGGCTCCCACGTCGCCGTCTTCAAGCCCCAATCTGCCTTTTTCGAATGTTTTGGATCGGCGGGAATCGCCGCATTGGAGAGAGTTTTGCAAGATATCTCGGGAGCGGGGGCACTGAGCATTTTAGACGTCAAAAGAGGGGACATCGGCTCAACCATGCGGGCCTATGCCGCAGCTTATTTGTCTGACGACTCGCCGCTGTCCGCCGATGCAATTACCCTTTCGCCATTTCTTGGTTATGAATCCCTGGCGCCGGCTTTTGAAAAGGCCTATGCGAATGGTCGCGGAATATATGTTTTAGCCCGCACTTCTAACCCGGAAGGAGAAGCGATTCAGCTTGCTCACAAGGGGTTATATTCGGTAGCCCAAGGAATTGTGGATGGAGCCGCCAAAACAAATTCGCAGTATCGCCAAGACGTTGTCGGATTGGTGATTGGGGCGACAATTCCCGATTTGCAACTCGATCTGAGTTTCTTTGGCGGCTCGATTCTGGCACCGGGAATTGGTGCCCAAGGAGGCAAGATTTCGAATCTGCCAGATACTTTCGGAGCTGCGTTCGGGCAGGTTCTACCCATGGTGGGCCGATCAGTTCTGGCTGCCGGCCCGGATCGAGATAAATTAGTTGGAAGTCTAAGCGCGATCTGTTAAGAACTGGTACTTTAGTTCCGGGTGGTTTGGGTAAGGCAATACTAAGCGTAAGAATGATATTTGAGCTTTAGGTGTTCATGAGATTTATGAGATTTGTTATAAGTTAAGCCAGTGCACTGGCTGTGGGAAAAGGGGGCATGGGTTGATTCCACATTTGAGTGCGGAGCAATTGGAGCAATCACGCAAAGCTGCGGCGCAAGCAAGGCATAAGCGTGCTGTGTTCAAACAGCGTCTGCGCTGCGGTGAACTTGTATTCGGCGAGGCACTTGAGATTGCGCGTAAAGATGAAGTCCTGTCTCGCATGAAGGTCACTTCGCTATTGCGCACTATGCCAAGGGTAGGGGAAAAGCGGGCGGTTGCCTTGATGGAGCGACACACCATCGCGCCGAGCAGGCGTATTCGCGGTTTAGGCAAGCATCAACTGGAGGCCTTGCGCACGGAATTTCCGCAGTGACGCTAAACTCGTCGGGTGTCCAATAATTTGCCACTGGGAGATGTGACTGTAATTAGCGGTCCAAGTGCTGTCGGCAAGGGCACGCTGGTCAAGCGCCTTCAGGAGAATTTTCCCCAAGTCTGGGTTTCCGTCTCCGTCACTTCTAGGGCACCGCGCGAAGGCGAGATAGACGGCGTTCACTACCACTTCGTATCTGAACGCGAATTCGATGAATTGATTGCGGGCGATGGCTTATTGGAATGGGCTCAGGTTCACGGTGCCGCAAGATATGGCACCCCGGCCCAGCCCGTCTTTCAAGCCCGTGACGCAGGGCGCAAGGTAATCTTGGAGATAGACCTGCAGGGGGCGAGGCAGATTCGCAAGCATCTGCCAGGGGCGAGATTCGTCTTTGTGAACCCGCCTAGCTGGCAAGCTCTGCTAGAGCGGTTAGCTCGACGTGCTACCGAGTCGAATGCTGAAATAGAGCGTAGATTGGCAACGGCAAAAGGCGAATTGGCGGCAGCTGGAGAGTTTGAACACTCCATCGTCAACGATGATTTAGACACTGCGCTTGCTCAGTTGGTAGACTTGATCGGCTTGCAGCGTTAACTTTGGCTGCGAGAGTTTAGGTGTAAAGACAGAGGTTATTTTGAGCACACAGGTTCCCGAAGGCATCACTAATCCCCCAATCGATGATTTGCTGGAGCGAGTTGATTCCAAGTATCGCTTAGTGCTTTTTGCGGCCAAGCGGGCTCGCCAGATAAACGCCTACTACTCTCAACTCGGCGAAGGCCTTCTTGAGAACGTCGGCCCGTTAATCGAGGTCGATCATCAAGAAAAGCCGCTTTCGATTGCCCTACGCGAGGTTGACGCCGGCGTCTTGCAGTTCACCCAGATTGATCCGGAAGCAGAAGCAGCTGCTCGCAGCGCTGCTGAGGCACACCCGGATTTCACTTTGAATTTTGCCGACGGCACTGATTTCACCTCCGATGTCGCCGATTTCACCTCCGATGTCGCCGATTTCACCCCTGACGTTGACTTCATCGATGGTGGTGCTATTGGCGACGAACTCGCCTGAGCCTGTTTATGAGCCGCATCCTGCTGGGAGTTGCCGGGGGAATTGCGGCTTATAAGGCCTGCCAGTTGGTGCGGCTGTTTGCCAAGGCCGGCCACGAAGTCCGGGTCGTCCCCACCGAAAACGCCCTGCAGTTTGTTGGTAAGGCAACTTGGGAGGCTCTCTCGGGCCACCCGGTTCACGCTTCCGTTTTTGAAGACATTCCATCCGTGCCGCATGTGCATTTGGGCACCCAGGCGGATCTCATTGTGGTTGCCCCGGCAACGGCAGATCTGCTAGCACGGGCAGCTGGCGGACGAGCAGATGACCTGCTCACAAACGTCCTGTTGATGGCCGCCTGTCCGGTGGTGCTCGCCCCGGCTATGCACACTCAAATGTGGATTCACGCCGCCACCCGACACTCGGTTGAGTTGTTGCGCTCGCGGGGAGCGGTCGTCATTGAGCCGGCGGCTGGCCGATTGGCCGGCTCAGATTCCGGCCCTGGCCGGATGCCGGAGCCGGAAGATATTGCCGCCACCGCCTTCGCCCTACTGCAAGACCCCGGCTTGGCAGCTTCATGCGGCAGTCTTGACCTGTCGGGTAAACGGGTTATAGTCAGTGCGGGCGGCACCCGGGAAGCCATAGACCCAGTACGATTTCTGGCGAACTCGTCGTCGGGGAAAATGGGCGTTTCGCTCGCCCGGGCGGCAAAAATCCGCGGGGCGGACGTCACGCTTATCGGCGCAAATCTTCAAGTCGAAATCCCCGCTGGAGTCGAGCATGTGGCCGTTCGTTCCACAGCGGAGCTAGCTGATGCCGCCTTCTCTTTGGCGGGGATGGCAGATGTTGTGATTATGGCTGCGGCTGTCGCCGATTTCACCCCGTCCGCAACTGCAGATTCCAAAATCAAGAAGAACGGTTCGAAAGGGCTCTGCCTTGAGCTGGTGCAAACCACCGACGTCTTGCGAGAGCTAAGCGCTAATCGCCCACCAGGTCAGATCATCGTCGGATTCGCCGCCGAGACGGCGAGTTCTGAAGATGAGCTGGTTGAGTTGGGAACGGCGAAGCTGACCCGAAAGGGCTGCCAACTGTTGGTCGTGAACGATGTGGGCGGCGGCAAGACCTTTGGCTCCGATAGCAATAGTGTCTGGATACTCGGTGCCGAAGGTGTGTTGAATCGGGTGTCGTCGTCAAAAGATGTGGTGGCACACCGTATCCTTGATGCCCTCAAAGAAGTCTAGGCCTGCGGTTAGGAGCGTGTGCGTGACGCGTTTGTTTACGTCTGAATCAGTTACCGAAGGCCACCCAGACAAGGTTGCAGATTCCATCTCTGATCATGTTTTGGATGCGATGTTGCGCGACGATCCCAGATCTCGGGTGGCTATTGAAACTCTGGTCACCACCGGCACCGTCGTTGTGGCTGGCGAAGTGACGACTGAGTCATATGCCGATGTGGCGCAGATTGTTCGCGAGCGCATCCTGGAAATTGGCTATGACTCCTCTGAGAAGAGTTTCGACGGAAGCTCATGCGGCGTCTTGGTATCCATCGGGGTGCAATCTCCAGATATCGCGCAGGGTGTGGAGCGCGCTTATGAGCAATGGGCTGAAGGCTCTGTGGACAGACTAGATCTGCAAGGTGCCGGCGACCAGGGTCTGATGTTTGGCTATGCCTGCAATGAGACTCCCTCGCTGATGCCGCTGCCGATAGATATTGCGCATCGGATGAGCGAACGGCTCACCCAGGTGCGCAAAATGGGGGCGGTAGATTTCCTGCTTCCCGACGGTAAAACACAGGTGAGCGTCGAGTATGACGGCCTGAGGCCGGTTCGCATCGATACCGTTGTGGTTTCCTCACAGCATCGGGCTGACGCGGATGTGGTCGCCGATGTGACGCCCGCCGTGTTTGCCGAAGTAATCAAACCAGTGCTGGCAGGTTACGACATCGACTCGACAGGCCTAAAGACCTATGTGAATCCCACTGGGAAGTTTGTTGTGGGTGGTCCTATGGGTGACGCCGGTGTTACCGGGCGGAAGATAATCGTCGACACCTATGGCGGTTCGGCCCGCCATGGCGGTGGGGCATTCTCCGGCAAAGATCCGTCCAAGGTCGACCGCTCCGCCGCATATGCCATGCGCTGGGTCGCCAAGAACATCGTGGCTGCCGGTTTAGCCGACGCTTGCGAACTTCAGGTTGCCTATGCCATTGGCCGGGCTCACCCCGTCGGATTCCATGTCGATTGCTTTGGGACTGCCAGAGTCCCGGTGGAACAGATCAAAACCGCAGTCTTTGAGGTTTTCGATCTTCGTCCCGCCGCGATCATCCGAGATCTTGATTTGATTCGCCCTATTTATGCCTTGACGACGAACTATGGCCACTTTGGCCGGTTGCTACCCGAGTTCACCTGGGAGCGCACCGACCATGCCGACGCTCTGGCAAATGCCGTCAAGGGCTGAATCGAAGCATTAAAAAATGTCATTGCCCCCGCCTATGCTTGGAGCATGGAAAAGGTGCAGATTGCGAAGGTGGCGGTAGACCTGCCGCTACCACATCTTGACCGCGCCTTTGACTACTTGGCCGATGGCCCAGAGGCTGCCGACATGAGCGTCGGGGTGCGGGTGAAAGTTCGTTTTGCGGGTCAGCTGCGCTTTGGTTTCGTCCTCGATTTAGTTCGGGAATTACCCAGAAACGGGTTGTCGCCTATTTCAAAGGTGGTCTCGCCAGAGTCAGTTCTAGCTCCGTCGGTTGCCAGCCTGGCACGCTCGGTCGCAGATTATTATGCCGGGACGCTGGCTGACGTGCTGCGGCTTGCAGTGCCGCCTCGGCATGCGACCACCGAGAAAAGCAATCCTATCGAGTATCCCAAGCCCATTCTCGGGACGCCGCCTGAAGTCTTACCCGCCTACCCATTGGGCCAGCCATATCTAGAGGCCTTGGCCGCCGGCGAGCATCCCAGATCTGCCTGGCAGATAGTTCCCAGCTCGGCAGCACTTGGGGATTGGATGAGAGGGGTGTTGGAGGCCGCCGAAGTCGCTCTTGCCTCTGGCCGCGGCGCATTGCTGCTGGTGCCTGATAAGAAGACTCTGGATGCCTTGGCAGCTTTGGCCGCGGCGCGCTTTGGGAAGGGGAGTTTTGTCTGTCTTAGCGCCGAGGCTGGGCCGGCAGCGCGCTATCGCGCCTTTCTGGCAGCCAGGCGTGGTGCTGTTTCCCTGGTGCTTGGCACCAAAGCTGCGGTATTCGCCCCGGTGGAGAATCTGGGCTTGGTGAGCATATTTGATGATGGGAATGATTCCTACGCTGGACTGCGAGCTCCCTATCCACACACGCGGGAGGTGGCGGTTATGCGCGCCTACCAAGAAACAGCGTCTTTGCTGATAGCCG
>JAITSW010000026.1 GCA_031287505.1 Propionibacteriaceae bacterium | reverse complement strand
AACAGCTGTCTTTGGCATTCCGCCGTGCAAAGTCGACGCCAACTCAAGCCTTCGGCTCCAGACCGCCGTAAAGCCAATAGCGATTCCAATGAGGACGCAGGCCAAAGCCGACATTCGCGTTGGCCGATTCCAAAACAAGAAAGCGGTGTCCAAAGTGGTGGCGAAAACCGGGTTGAGCTGGCTAATCTTCGGCACCTGATTAACCGAATCTGCGGTGGGGCTGTAGGCGAGGCGGACAAGATTCACATTTGCAGTTGTGGCAGGCCAAACCCGCACCCAACACTCGTCATATGTCTGGGCAGCCGGAGTCGGCACCACTGCGGCGTAGCCAAGACCTGGCCGGCGTCCGTCTTCTGGGTAGGCGAACATACCTGTGACGGTTACCTCCCCTTCCCTGGTGGCCAATCGCGCCGGAATCTGATCAATGCCAAGACGCTGGGAAACAGTTCCAGAAAGCGAGATGCCAATGCCCGGCGGCGCGCCGAGCAGTTCGACTAGACCCGGCGTGGCGGCGTATTGCGGCAGCGGCGCATTCGGAAGTGCGAGAGTGGCGAGACCTCGTCGATCGTTGCGAAGCGCACCGGAGGCCTCGACTCCATCTGAGAAAGCGAGCGACTCGCAAGTCGCACTTGACCCGCCAACTGCCGCCAATGCCGCCGGTGGAACCACGCTTACCTCTATGGGTTCCACCAACCGGAAGTGCGCCTGTATCGAGGCAAGCCCATTGCCAACCTCGGCAGCCTGGAAACTAGCCGTGCCGGCGATTGCGGCAAGACCCTCCTCATCTAGAACAGCGCCTTTATCGTCAACGGGAATCGACGCGCCCTCAATGTCTAGAACATGTTGGCCAGGGGAGATATCGGCTGGCAAAAGCGCAACTCTGGCGGAAGCCACTTGTATCTCGGATGCAAACAAGACTGTGCCGGCATCGATTTCGTCTCCGACCTCCACCAAACACTTCCCCAGGCGCACAGAAGCACTGGGCAGCCACACGATTCTCGACGCTGAGATTGACTGGCGATCGACGCCGGACGAAGCCACGCCAGCCTTAGTCATAAATTTATTGAAAGAATCGACAAGGGCTCGGGTGACAACCCCGGTAACCGAGCCTTTGTAAGCGCCAATTCGCTTCAACTCCCGGCTCAACGCCTTAACGTCCTCACCCTTTTCCCGAAGCTGCAAGTCTCGCCACAGCGGAGTCTGTGTCGCCAACGCCACCACTGCGGAGCCATTGACCAGCAGCAAGCGCTCCCCGGATTTTGCGGCTTTCCCAACCGCACAAGAAGAAGCGGTGACAGTGCCGGAAACCCCCGATTTGAATTCCCTTGGAGGATTTACCCCTACCAACAGTTCCACCAAGCTCTCGTCAGAGTATTCCCGCTGTGAGACCGCTACCGACTCAGCATCTGGCCCGGTGCCAACTCAGGCGGAGGTTGCTCCCACAACAGCGCCATGGCGCCGGCAAACCCGCAGACCATGCCCCATACGCATCCTGGCGAATCCGAACCTAGGCGTACTGAATCCTTGGGTTTCTCTCGTTCGAGAGATTAACCATACAAGAAGGTGGTTGGTTAGACGTCTTGCCATTGCCTAGTGCTGTGGCTCCAGCGCGTTCAAGGCGACTTTGGCGCGCACCACGCGACGGGCGGCTCTGGCATTAGCGGGATCGGCAGCAGCTTCGGCTTCGGATTTCGCCAGTTCTGCCTTGACTTCATCTAGCTTTAGTTCGGAAACGAGTTCTCCGAACTGGCTGAGCAACGACACCCGGTTTTCCTCCACCGAAATAAAACCCTGATCGATGAAGATTCGAATGCGGTTGCCGTCGGGCTCAACCACCTCCGCTATGCAGGGCACGATCACGGCTAGGAAAGGCTCATGGCCGGCCAGAATGCCGACATCACCCTCGGTGGTGCGGGCAATGACTGTGCTGGCCTCCCCTTCCCAGATGACGTGGTCAGCCGCAATGGCTTCGACGTTGATGGAGGCCACTTAGTCCTCCTTCTTGAGCTGTTCCCACTTGGCGTAGACCATGTCCAAGCCGCCGACGTTGAAAAAGGCCTGCTCGGGAATGTGGTCAACTTCACCGTCGCAAATCATCTTGAAGGCTTCAATGGTGTCCTTCAACGGAACGGTCGTTCCCGGAATATTGGTGAACTTCTCGGCCATGTAGGTGCTTTGCGAGAGGAACTGCTGCAAGCGCCGGGCCCGGTTGACAATGATCTTGTCTTCTTCGGAAAGCTCATCGACACCGAGGATGGCAATGATGTCTTGCAACTCCTTGTTGCGCTGGAGAATCTGCTTCACCCGGATGGCTGCGTCATAATGCTCTTGCCCGATGTACTGCGGGTCGAGAATACGGGAGGTAGACGTCAGCGGATCGACGGCCGGGTAGAGGCCGCGCGAGGCAATATCCCGGCTGAGCTCGGTGGTGGCGTCCAAATGCGCGAACGTCGTTGCCGGGGCTGGGTCGGTGTAGTCGTCAGCCGGAACGTAAATGGCCTGCATCGAGGTGATCGAGTGGCCGCGGGTTGAGGTAATGCGCTCTTGCAGCTGGCCCATTTCGTCAGCCAGGTTGGGCTGGTAGCCCACGGCTGAAGGCATGCGCCCAAGCAAGGTCGAAACCTCAGAACCAGCCTGGGTGAAGCGGAAGATGTTGTCGATGAAGAGCAGCACATCCTGGTTTTCCACATCGCGGAAATATTCGGCCATGGTGAGCGCCGAAAGCGCCACGCGTAAACGGGTGCCCGGTGGCTCGTCCATCTGCCCGAAGACCAGCGCGGTGTCTTTCATAACGCCCGCCTCGATCATTTCGTTGATCAGGTCGTTGCCCTCGCGGGTACGCTCCCCGACGCCTGCGAATACCGAGGTGCCGCCGAAGTTGTGGGCGATGCGATAGATCATCTCCTGGATCAGCACCGTCTTGCCCACTCCGGCGCCACCGAAAAGGCCGATCTTGCCACCTTGGACGTAGGGGGTGAGTAGGTCGAGCACCTTGATGCCGGTTTCCAGCATCTGGGTGCGGGGCTCCAAGGCGGCGAATGCCGGGGGTTGGCGGTGGATTGGCCAGCGTTCCTTGATCTCCAAGTTGGAGATGTCTTCATTGAGGCACTCGCCGATAACGTTCCAAACCCGTCCCTTGGTGACGTCGCCGACCGGCACCGAAATCGGGGCACCGGTGTCTTGCGCCAACGTGCCGCGGCGCATGCCGTCGGTGGGCTTGAGGGAAATAGCGCGGACGGTGTTGTCACCCACATGCAGCGCCACCTCAGCGGTGATCGTGCGAGATTTTTCGCCGTCGTCGATGGTGATCAAGAGCGCGTTGGAGATGTCTGGCATCTGGTCGGCTGGGAATTCCACATCCACAACCGGGCCGATGACCCGGGTTACCCGGCCAGTGCCGGTAGCAGCTTGTGTTGATGTCATATTTTCACTCCACGTCAGTTCTGTTCGGCGAGCGCGCCTGCGCCGCCCACGATCTCGGATATTTCTTGGGTAATCTCGGCCTGCCGCGCCTGGTTGGCTTCGCGGGTGAGGCGTTCGATAAGTTGCTGGGCGTTGTCTGTGGCCGACTTCATAGCCCGCTGTTGGCTGGCTAGCTGCGATGCGGCGCATTGCTGCAAATAGAACCATATGCGGCTCCGCACATACAGCGGGAGCAGCGCGTCCAGCACCATTTCAGCGTTTGGCTCAAAGTTATAGACCGGGAGGATGTTGCTCGAATCCAACTCTTGGACACCTTCGACGACTTCCAGGGGCAAGATACGCCGAGCCCGCGGCACCTGCGAGATCATGGATTCCATGCGGGTGTACACCACCCAGATCTCATCCACGCCATTTTCACCGGTATCGAGGAAATCAGCTATGAGCCGGTCGGCGATTGCCTTCGCGTCGGAAAACGTCGGCGCGTCGGAAAAACCCTCCCAATGCTCCCGCAAATCTAGCTTGCGAAAACGCAGGTGGGCTAAACCTTTCCGGCCAACCACATAGCGAATCGGCTCTATGCCCTCAGAGCGGAGCTTGGAAACCAGCCGATCGGCCATTTTGATGGCATTGGACGAATAGGCGCCGTTCATCCCCCGATCTGAGGTGATGTACAGCACTGCCGCCTTCTTGGAATCTACGCACGGCTTGGTCAACGGATGTTCGGCATCGGAATACGTCGCCACCGCTGAAACCGCCCGGTTCAGCTCGCGGGTAAACGGCAGCGCACGCGCAGCGGCCCGCTGGGCCTTGATGATGCGCGAAGACGCGATGAGCTCCATCGCCTTCGTGATCTTCTTAGTCGCCGTAACCGACTGGCGGCGTTGGCGAAGCTCGCGCAAACTTGCTGGCATATGACTTACCGCTTCTTACCTAGGACGATCTGCTCGTTAGAGGCATCCTTGGCTTCAATGTTGTCGACGATGGGCTCGGAGTCAATCAGCGGCTTGCCTTCGCCGGTGATAAAGACGAGTTTGAAATCGTCAATCGCCTTACCGGTGTCGGCGGCAAGCTCGTCGTTCCACTCTTTGGTGGCATCGATACGCGAGATAACGTCGGTGTTGCGCTTGAGGTAGTCCAAAAGCTCGCTCTCAAAGCGAAGCAAATCCGGTACCGCAATTTGGTCGAAATAGCCGTTGGTGCCAGCCCAAACGCTGACTACCTGATCGGCGGCCGGGAACGGGTTGTACTGCGGCTGCCGAAGCAACTCGACCAGCCGCTGGCCACGATCCAGCTGACGGCGGGAAGCCGCGTCCAGATCGGAAGCGAACATAGCGAAAGCCTCCATATCGCGGTATTGGGCCAAACCGATCTTGAGCGTGCCCGAAACCTTCTTCATGGCCTTGATCT
Source organism: Propionibacteriaceae bacterium (assembly GCA_031287505.1). Classification (GTDB taxonomy): domain Bacteria; phylum Actinomycetota; class Actinomycetes; order Propionibacteriales; family Propionibacteriaceae; genus Propionicimonas. Next base: position 6,941 of record JAITSW010000026.1, on the reverse strand, counting down.
GAGCATCGCCACCAACGCGGGAGACCGAAATGCCGACGTCGATAGCCGGACGCTGGTTCGCGTTGAAGAGATCAGACTGCAAGAAGATCTGGCCGTCGGTAATTGAAATCACGTTGGTCGGGATATACGCCGAAACGTCGTTCGCCTTCGTCTCGATGATCGGCAGACCCGTCATCGAACCGCCGCCCAACTCATCGGAAAGCTTGGCGCAGCGCTCCAGCAAACGGCTGTGCAGATAGAAGACGTCGCCTGGGTAGGCTTCGCGGCCCGGAGGGCGGCGTAGCAACAGCGACATAGCGCGATAGGCCTCGGCCTGCTTCGTCAGATCATCGAAGACTATGAGGACGTGTTTGCCGTTATACATCCAATGCTGGCCAATCGCCGAGCCGGCATAGGGCGCGATGTACTTAAAGCCGGCCGGGTCGGAGGCAGGGGCATGGATTATGGTGGTGTAGGGCAGCGCCCCAGCTTCTTCGAGCGTGGTACGAATCGAGGCTATAGTTGAGCCTTTTTGGCCGATGGCCACATAGATGCAGCGAACCTGTTGCCCTGGATCACCAGATTCCCAGTTGGACTTCTGGTTGATGATGGTGTCGATGGCGATTGCCATCTTACCGGTCTTGCGGTCGCCAATGATGAGCTGGCGTTGGCCACGGCCAATCGGAGTCATGGCGTCGATGGCCTTGATGCCCGTCTGCAGCGGCTGCTTCACACCCTGACGCTGCATAACGCCGGCAGCCTGCAGTTCAAGCTCACGGCGCCCGTCAATGCCGTCGATGTCGCCAAGCCCGTCAATCGGGATGCCCATGGCGTTGACTACCCGTCCTAAATAGCCGTCGCCGACCGGCACGCTCAACACCTCGCCGGTGCGCTTGACCAGCGAACCCTCCTCGATACCTTCGGACTCACCCAGCACCACAACGCCGATTTCGCGTTCGTCTAGGTTGAGCGCGATACCGCGGGTGCCGTTCGCAAAAAGCAAAAGCTCGTTAGCCATCGCGGAAGGAAGACCCTCAACGTGGGCGATGCCATCGCCGGAAGTCACCACCTGGCCCACCTCGTCGCGGCTTGCAACCTCGGGGTCAAAGCTGGAGACGAATGCTTCCAGTGCTTCTTTAATTTCTTCCGGACGAATGCTCAGCTCAGTCATTTATTGCTCTCTTCTTTATTTCAACGCCTCACGGGCCGCTTGCAAGCGCCCGAGAACCGTGCCGTCTATCAATTCGTCGCCGATGCGAATCTTGATTCCACCGATCAACTTGGGGTCAATAGTGATTTGCAGGGAAATATCGCGTCCGACTTTGGCACGCAATACCGCGGCTAGCCGCTGCTCTTCTGCCGGGGTAAGCGGTGCTGCGGCGACAACTTCGGCGATCTCACGCTCTTGTATCTCGGCCGCTAAACGCAACCCCTCTTCTAGGCGCACTTCGTAGGAACCGTTATGCCCATAGACCGCATGTTCGGCCAGCACCAAAGTGACCTCGTTGACCTTGTCGGCCACCAAGTCTCGGACGAGTTGCCGGCGGCGCTGCACCGCCGCGCTCAAGTCGCTCAGCGCCAGCCGGAGGCCGTCGTCACCGGCGACCGTCTGTTTGAGGGAAAACAGCTCGGCTTCGACAACCGGCAAGTTTCCGGCCGCCTGCGCCACGCGAACAGCGACGCGCACGCCCTCGGATTCGAGGCTGCCCACCAAATCTATTGGCTTGTCCCACTGCTCGGCGCAAGCCTGAGCCACAATCGCGGCGGCTTGCGAGCCAACCCGAGACGCAAAGAGGTTTTCGGCTAGCCGGCGCCGGGCAGCCTCGGGGGCAGCCGAATCGGCTAGAGCCCTACGTAGGGCCGGCTTGGCAGCCAACAAGGCGGCAATGCCAAAGATCTCTTGGGCCAGGGCGATAGCGGGAGGATACGAATCCGTGACCCGATCCAGAGCCTGACTGCGGGTAGCTAAGCGCGCGCTCATTACACCTTCTGCGAATCTAGTTCATCTAGGAAGCGATCGACACTGCGCCGAATGCGGTCGTCGTCCTCCAGGGACTCCCCGACCAAGCGGCCAGCCAGATTAGTGGCCAAGCCACCAATCTCGCCGCGCAACTCACGCAGAGCCGCAGCTTTCTCAGCTTCAATGGCCTGCTTGGCGCTGGCAATCATCCGCTGGGATTCTTCGGCGGCCTGCGCCTTTATCTCGGCGGCGATGTCAGCGGCCTGAGCTTGAGCCTGAGCCCGAATATCAGCAGCTTCCTGACGGGCATTTGCCAGCTTCTCCTGATACTCCTTGAGCGCGGCGGCAGCCTGGGCTTGAGCCCGTTCGGCCTTCTCAATACCGCCGGCGATAGCTTCAGTGCGTTCGGCATAAGTTGCCTCGAACATCGGAACGACCTTCTTGGCAACGACAAACCAAACGATCAAGAACAGCGCAATGCCGACAAATATCTCGGAGAGATGCTCTGGAAGGAGCGGGCCGAGATTTAACTCAAGCGGCAACATATTGACTTAGTTTCCCTACAGGACGAACGCGAGGGCGATGCCGATGATGGCGAGCGCCTCAACCACCGCGAAACCAATCCAAGCGGTACCAAGCATGGCTCCACGAGCCTCAGGCTGACGGGCTGTGCCGTTGATTACGGATGCGAAGATCCAGGCAACGCCAATAGCCGGGCCGAGAGTGGCAAGAGCGTAGCCGATCATGTTAATCGAGCCGCCGATTTCTAGCAACATAATTTGTTCTTTCTTGATTTAGTGCTCTTCGGCGATTGCCGAAGAGACATATTGAGCGGTTAGGACGGTAAAGATGTAAGCCTGTAAACACCCGACAAGGAGTTCGAGGGCAAAGATTGCGAACGAGAAGAGAATTGAAACGCCACCAGCTGCCGCATAGAACAGCGTGCCTGATTCAATGAGCATGGTGCCGCCGATGACGAACACCATAATGACCAAGTGCCCCGCGAACAGATTGGCAAACAGACGCAAGGCCAAGGTGATGGGGCGGGTGACGAAGTTGGAGATGAACTCCAGCGGGATGATGAGGATCCACAGCCCGACAGGCACGCCGTCCGGGAGGGTCATCTTCTTCATGTAGTGCCCGAAGCCGTACTTTTTGATGCCCACCGCGTTGTAGAGCAGCCACGACATCAGCGCCAAGCCATAGGCGTACCCAATCTTGGAGAAAGTTGGGAACATGAAGAGGAAAAGCTCGCCAAAGAGGTTATTCACCAAGATGAAGCTGATGATCGCAACCAAATAGGGCATGAACGGACGGAACTCGGATCCCAAGATTTCTTTGCCGATGCTGTTGCGCACCAAGTTGTAGGCCATTTCGCCCAAGAATTGGCGTTTGCCTGGGACGACGGTCTGCCTATGCGAAAAGATCAGCCAAATAGCGATCACCAAGAGTGCGCCGATGACGGCCTGCATCATATGGTTGTTGACCCAATCGATGCCCAGACCTGGGAAAAGCGGACGCGAGTTGAACGAGGCCGCACTCGGCGGCCAGCTGGTATCCCCTTCGAGGGGCAGCAACAACGGAACAATGTTGTGCATCAAGACTTGACTCCACCCATTTTCTTGACAATCACGTATATGCTCAAGGCAGAACCCAAGATTAGCCCAAACGGCGTGAAAAGTCTTGTACCCAACCAAGAATCTAGCAGCCAACCTGCGCCGCCGTAGAGCAGCAGCCCAGCCAGTAACAGGCTCACTACCGTGATCCCTTGCCCTTGGTCATTCAAGCCAAATCCCCTTTGATTGCCATAGCGACAGTCCATACTATCTAAGATAGCCGCCCACTAGGGAGTTTCGGTGGAATCAAAAACTGGAATTCGCAAACGCCGGAAGGCAAAAAACTCTGCGGCGAGCCACGAAATGACGACCACCGCAGCGGTGGTCAAGATGGCCGGCGGATGCTTGTTTTCACTTCCCCAGCTGCCCGAGAGCGACAATTCCAGGGCGATCCCAAGGAGGGTAACCCTGCCGATATAGGAAGCCATCGAGGTGACCATCACAATCTTGGCAGACGCGTCCGCAACAATTATTTGCACCCCTTGGCCAAACGTGAAAAACACGATTGCGGCCAGCGCGGCGAGCAGCGACGAGATGAATCCGGGTGTTCCGGCAAACAGGGAAAACCCGGTAACGCAAATTACCGCTCCGGCGTGTCCCCCGGCAAGACCCGCCAAAAGCAGCCTCTGTGCCCGGCGGACTGCCGGGCTGGCGCGTTTCCCGGGATTCATTGTTTGGCCAGTTTTCGCCGCAGCCGTTTGCCGGGAAAGCCATGCGGACACCCACCAAGTGCGCTCATTGTTTGGCCAATCTTCGCCGCAGCCGCTTGCCCCAGGTCAGATAGGCGGCAATGAGGATACCCAGCAGGACGCCGCCGATGCTGTACGGGCTGGGATACAAGCCGATAACCACCACTCCGTAGGCACACAGGGCCGACCAGAACCAGAGGAGGTTTACGGCCTTCAGATGGCCATGGCCCAAGCGCAGAATCCGATGATGGAGATGGTCTTTGTCAGCGCGGAAAAACGGCTCCCCTTTGAGGGTGCGTCGCACATAGGCCATCACCGTGTCTAAGAAAGGCAGCGCCAGAGCGGCAATCGGAATGATTAGCGGTAAGAAAGCCGAAAACACCGCCGTACCCGGAGCGGAAAGCTGCGAGGGGTCGATCTGCCCGGTGAGGGAGATCAACGACGACGCCATCAGGAAACCGAGCAGCATTGAGCCGGAATCTCCCATAAACATCCGAGCTTTATGCACATTCCAGGGCAGAAAACCAACGCAAATACCGACGGTGGCGACTGTCACCAAAGAGGCAGTCGTAGCCCGCGCAATCTCTTGCTCAAACGAGAGCAAATAGGCATAGGCGAAGAAGGCGCTCGAACCGATAGCCACCACCCCGGCAGCCAAACCGTCCAAACCGTCAACTAGATTTACGGCGTTCACACAAAAGACGATGATGAAGAGGGTGAGCAGGATGTCTAGGCCCGGAGGCAGTGCGATGATGTCTTCCGGGAGCGGAATCCAGTAGATCTTCACCCCGTTGATCACCGCAATACCGGCCGCCAGCAATTGGCCGGCTACTTTCGTCAAAGCGCTGATATCCAGCCAGTCGTCGATGACCCCGATGATGCAGATCACCGCTCCAGCTGCCAAGAGCGCCAAGGCGTCGTGCGTCACCATGGGAAAAGAGCCAAACCACGGGAGTTGCACCGCCAGCAAGAATGCGGCAGCCAGCCCAAAGAGCATCGCCAAGCCGCCGAAATACGGGATGGGGCGCGCATGGATGTCGCGACCACGCGGCTTGGCCACCGCGTTGAATCTGAAGGCCAGTCTCCGGGCAAGGCCGCAGAGCAGATAAGTCACCCCGACAGCGACCAAAAACACCAACAGATACGCGCGCATGTCAGCCGCGTCCGCCCGCAAGCTCGGCTTTGAGCGCCACCGCGAAAATGTCGGCCTCCGAGATGGCACCCTGGCGCAAAATCTTCACTTGGGCGTCTTCATCGTCTAATATCTGGACGATGGTGGAAACGGCCGATCCGGTGCTGGAGCCGCCGTCAAGGTAAACCGCCACCGAATCTCCGAGTTGATCGATAGCCGCTTGGACGCTGGCAGCCGCAGGTTCGCCGCTGACATTAGCGCTGCTGACGGCCAGCGGGCCCGTAATGCGCAGGAGTTCGCGGACAAAATCGTGATCGGGCACTCGAACGGCGATCGTCGCCCCCCTATCCCCCAGATCCATGTTCAGACTCGGGTGAGCCCGCACCACCAGTGTCAACGCCCCCGGCCAATAGGCTTTGGCAAGCGCTTGGGCTGCCGGTGCCACCCGATGGGCCACCGATTCCAGCATGGCCGGCTCCGCCACCATCACCGGTGGCGGCATATCGCGCCCGCGCCCCTTGGCGGCCAAAAGGCCGGACACGGCAGCCGGGTCGAGCGCGTCGGCGGCAATGCCGTAAACCGTGTCGGTGGGAATGACAACAAGCTGACCCTGCGCAATAGCCCTCGCCGCCACCGCCAGCGCCTTCTGCGGGTCTGCCGCAATACCGGATGTCTCAAATCCCACGGGCTAATACTAGCGGCCAGCGCTTCCTCAGCACCGTCCTGCTGACACCCCTATGGCAAAGTGCACACGCTCTTACCCGGTAACGACCGAATCAAGCCCCAGCCCCGATTTGATTACGCTCCATTTTGGGCCAACGAGGTAATCATACCGCGCCGAATCACCTGGATAGCCGGTAGTTATCACAGCCGAACCTTTCACGATACCTCTCACAGTCAGTTTTGTCCCATCGGAGACAATGGCACCCCCAGAGTCACCTGCCAAAACTGGGTAATAATACAGAACATAGGCATTTGCTGGCCCGAGCCCACTAAACGTCATACTCAAAGCTGCCTTGTGCGTACAAGTCCAACCAGTATTCTGCCCGCTTGCACAATAAGTGTTTCCAATAGTGGGATCTCCCGCTCCGGAAACAGCCTTAGAACTATTGCTCGTCGTGCCGCCTGTGAAAATTTTGCCCGCATAACTCTTGTCTTTGATATATGCGGCATCAACACTATTAGTTGCATGCTTGCTGATCTTTCCAAAAGCAACATTCGCACCGCTTGTCCAAGACGAATCAACCGTGCCGCAGTGTTTGGCTGTTACCATAACCTGCGCCGTTCCAGCTTTTGCGCTAAACCCAGCTGAGCAAGTTGAATTACCTCTAATTATCAGCCCGCCACCCCAAAACGGACTAGTATCGGAGTTTCTCGCCATATCTGTGATCTCGATGCTACCAATGCTGACAGCGGGAGAATCATCAAAGAAGATGGATATCTCCTTTTCCTTGCCAGGCGGACTCAAGACGGTAAATGAGTCAGATAGCGGATCATAAATTGTTGCCACATACTCTTGCCCTCCAGCCGCAATTTGCCTCTTTGCTTTCTCAGCCAAAGCCCTA
>JAITSW010000014.1 GCA_031287505.1 Propionibacteriaceae bacterium | reverse complement strand
TATTCCGGTCAAATTCCCCACCTAAAACCACGTCGCCCCACTGGAGAGGGTTTGCTTTCGCTCTGAGCCGCGAAACTGCGGGCGACACGTCGACACCGGCCGCAAATCACCGCTGAAACCTGACACCCAGCAGATGATGGCGTTACTTGCAGCGTTACTTGGGGACGGTTCTTTGGCACGCCCCAGCGCAGAGCGTTACTTGGGGACGGCCCTTTGGCACGCCTCAGTGGAAACCTGGCACACCCGGATGAGGGGGCAGATTCGTGTTTTTGCAAAGAAAACGCCCGCTGAATCAATCAGCGGGCGGGAGAGGGCATCCGAAAACACTCAGGTGGGCTCATTTGGGGTTGATACATTCAAGGAACGCAGGTGGGCCATCAATTCGCGACGCGAGGCAACCCCGAGTTTGTTGTAGATGTGCCGATTATGAGTCTTGATGGTGTTTTTCGAAAGGAAGAGCATGGCGGAAACCTCCGCCGCATCGTAACCTTCGACATAGAGATTGAAAACTGCGGTTTCGGCTGGGGTCAGCGCCTCTAGCCTGCGAGAAAACTCGTCATCGCTGATCACATTTGTGGGCAAGCCAGGGGCACGCTGTTTGGCTTGGGCGGCATCTTGGGCGGCCAAAAAGGCAAAGAGGTCATCGATTTCCCGGATATTCGTCCGATGCACAAAGCTTCCGGTCTTCGCCTCTTCAATGGCTCGATTCAAAGGACGCAAGAGCTGGATGATCGCGATATTTCCAGCAATAACGCCCACAATCATCACCCCCACCAAGAGCAAGACGGTGATCTGGCCTTGGTTAGACGCCGACTCTGCCACTTCTTGAGCGGACATCAATACCGATACTTGCCAATTCGCCTCTTCATGGATGGAATCGCGCGGGTAGAGGCCCACCTGTTTCGTGTGGCCGATGAATGACACCTGGCCATTTCGGGACGCAAATCCATCGCTGTAGTCAGGCACAAGTTCAGCATCTTGATGGTTGAGAGCCCGACTGCTGGCCATTAAAGAGCGGCCCATATCTATCACGCCGTCAGCCCGCTCTGGTGAGAGCAACACCACTGCGCCGGGGAACCGTGAGTCGTTTTCGGGGGTGTAAAGCAGTTTGAAGAGCATGGCGTTGACTTCTAGCCCGCAAACTCCCAGCACAGTACCGTCCGATGCCACAATTGGCACCGCCACCAGCATTCCGTCCACGTTATCCCGAGGCAGACGCGTCCTCGGATTCCACCAATACAGCCGGGAAACATCCTGAGTCTTTTGGGAGTCTTCGAATAGCTGGTAGAAAAAGTCTCCCGGCGTCATCTTGAATTCCAACTCCCACTGCGGAAGCATGAGGATGTCGCGGGGGCGGGCCAGGTCTACCGGCCCGCGCATTAGCGAGATGGACGGTTCTGCCCGGTTGGCGGCATTAGGCTCGGTATTTCGCAAGAACAATCCGGCACGCGACCATTGGGCATTTGACAGCGCGGGGTTGACCGTTGCGTCCAATATCAAATACGCGGCACTGGCCTGGTTGATACTCAAAGCAGTCAGGACGGTATCGAAACACTCACGCAAGACCTGGTTCAAACCCTTCGGATCTTTCTGCAAATCCGCTAGCGTCAGACCTTGTCGGCTCAGGGTCTCCTCAATCTGGAAAGCGAGATCTTTGGAAAGCTGAACCCCACCTGCCGAAAGCGAGCCGTAGTCTCGGGAGATGTGTTTGGATGCTTCATCAAGCTCCCTGGAGATGTATGTTTGAGCCTGTTCAGTCCCAACCTCAATTGCCCCGGTTCCGAACAGAACCGAAAGCACTCCGGCCATCATGGTGGCGAGCAAGATCATGACAATGAAGATGAATCGGGAGCGCAGCGCCAAAGATCCCCAGATTAGCTCCAGCCTGCGCAGCTTTCTATCTCCCTCGGGCGGGGTCTGAGCCTGTTCGCCTACGATTTTGCCTGTGGTTTCATCGGTCTGGGACACAGTGAATCCTAAGCCTCGAAAGCCGCACGTTTTGCGTTATCAACCTCAGCCAGTTTTGCGCCCGAGACTATTTCAGCCCGTCCGTCCAGCATCGCCTTTTTCAAGGCAGACTGATAGCTGGTTTCAAGTTGTGACAGATTGGCTTGGTTCGGATTCACGATGAACTTGTATTCCTTGAACATATCGGTTGCCACGATCAACAGGCGCTTGATTTGCGGATCGGTGGTGATGTCGATCTCTGCGGCCATCCGCTGCCCGAATGCTTCTTTGGTGACTGGCAGATAACCCGTCGAACGGACAAAACGCAAATTTTGTTCCGGCTGGGTCAACCATTCTAAGAATTTCACCGCCGCTTGCTCACGCCGCGGATCAGATTTGCGGACGACAAACCCAGCACCGCGCTGCAACGCAACCTTCTGTCCGCCAACGAGCACCGGGTAGGGCAATACGTCCCATTCAATAGTTTCCTGGGTGTTGTCCGGATAGGTCACCGAGTCACCGTAATATGTGACACCGGCTGTTGACCCGATCGTGGTGATGACCTCTCCGGTACGGGCATAAACTGAGGAATACCCCTCGCCTATCGCATATGCCCCTTGCAAAGCGGGCGGAACTGCGAAGTCCCACACCCGTTGAAAGGTCTCATCCGATATTTTTAGGGAATCCTCCCCCACAAACTGACTACCCAGCTGAGCGGTCTGCACTTGAGCCAAATTGAACCAAGAATCTGGCGTAAAGAACGACTTTCCGTCGTTTGGAATGTCGGGAGTTTGCAGATCAGTCCATTCGTAGTATCGCAACGCGGTCTTGGCAAGGCCTTCGAAGGTTGAGAGAGTCTCCATCGACACGCCGGTGGCTTCGGAGAATCGAGAGAACAGCGTCCGATTGACGAAAAGTGACTCGGTTGACTTCGCCACCGGAAATGAGTAGAGCTTTCCATCAGGCAATCTGCCTTCGTCAATGAACTCCGGGACGTATTTCGCCAGGGTTTCGGGCGATACATAACCGTCTAGGGCTGCCAGTAAGCCGGCTTGCTGCAATTCGAGCGCGACAAATGGGTAGGCGGTGACAAGATCTGGAAGCTCTGGGGAACCCGGATCGTCTCGGGCAATCGTTTCCAAGATTCTTTCTTGCTCTTTAGAATCGGTGACGGAGACAATGTTGACGATTATCCCGTCTTTGGATCCGACGTTTTCGTTAAATTCGGCAATGAGCTGTTCCATGGCATCGCTGAGGCGTCCGTCATAGTAATGCCATACCGACAAGGTCACCGAGTGCGCGGACGGCACACCGTCTGCGGAAGATCCGCACCCAGATAACGCGAGCCCTCCTGCAAAGCAGGCGGTGATCGCTATGCGCAAGCAACGTCTCGTAAGCATCTGAACCACCGCTTTCCAAAATATGAATATGCCAGTTCAAAAGTAACTGATTAACCCTCAACCTTTTCCAATCATCTCACTGAAGAACGCAAATATCACCCCTCAGGGGTGACTCTAACGACTGATAATTCACCCCTTCCAGAGCGGACGTAAGAGAATCTGCGGCGAACCACAGAGTTTCCCGCCTTTTCAACGGGCGGATCATCCCATCGGGGTGAGCCACATCATTCCCCTGGAGTGATGACGCAAACCGGGAGGGGCGGTTGACTAGAGATGCTGAAGGAAAGGGAAAACATGAACAACAAGCTGGCCGCCATCATTTCCGTTCTCGTTTCCAGTGGGGTGTTAGCGTTGACCAGCCTGGCGTTCTCCCCTATTGCCACTGCTGCGCCCGCAGCCCTTCCCAGCGCGTCGCCTGGAAAGCTCAATGTAAAGACGCCAACTATTTCCGGCACCGTGAAAGTTGGCAAGACGGTGAAAGCCAACACCGGGACTTGGAAGGCTGGCAGCGCAGTCCTGAGCGGAGCCGACTTCAAGTACCAGTGGTACCGCGCCGGCAAGACAATCGCTGGGGCAAACCAGCGCACATATCTGATCAAGCCTGCCGATTACAAGAAAAAGCTCACAGTGAAGGTAACCGGTGTGAAAAAGGGGTATGCCGCCCAAGCCAAGACGAGCAAAGGCAAGAAAGTCGGCGCAGGCGCGCTGTCGACAGCCATACCCAGAATCACCGGGACGGTGGCAACGGGCAAACAGCTTGTCGCCAGCACTGGCTGCTGGAAAGCCGGATCGGCCAAGGTGACCTCGGTTAAATACCAGTGGTATCGAAACAAGTCCAAGATAAAGAAGGCCACAAAGGCTACCTATGTGCCGGTGGCAGCCGACAAAGGTAAGAAGATTCGCGTCAAGGTGACCGGAGCCGCGTCCGGGTACGCCAAAGCCACCAAGTATTCGGCATACACCGCAAAAGTCCTGGCTACTTCCACCGGTGCCCAAGTGCTGAGAGTTGCTACCCCAGCTTGCCCGGCACCTCCCCCTCCCACTGAAACCCCAGGCGGCAATCCAGGCACCGGAACTGGCACCGACCCGGCACCGGCACCGCAAACTACCGTGACTTTCAACGGCAATGGCGGCACGGCCAGCGCGATCAGCAAGACCGTTA
>JAITSW010000258.1 GCA_031287505.1 Propionibacteriaceae bacterium | reverse complement strand
AGCCCGCTACACCACGACGATTGGCTTGATTCGTTCTATCTGCAATCGACGACTCAAATAGACGGTTTACGGCATATTGGCTATCCGGGGCTTGGGTTCTACGGCGGGGCGCAAGCTGGTGAATTTGGTGAAAAAAACACCAGGTTGGGCATCCAGCACTGGGCAGAACGCCCCTTCGTCGGCCGGGGTATCCTGCTAGACGTCGCCGGATACCTGGCCTGCCAAGGTCGCCCCATTGACCCAAGGACGGCATATCAGATCACTGTGGAAGATCTTGAAGCCACCGCCAAAACCCAGGGCACGGCCTTTCTTGACGGCGATATCCTGCTGGTGCGCACCGGGTTTGCAGAGTATTGCCGCACCGGGATGAGTGAAGAAGACCGGCGGGTGTTCAAGGCGGATATGCGTGTCCCGGGGCTGGCTTCGACGCAGGCAATCGTCGCGTGGCTTTGGGATCGCCACTTCGCCCTCATAGCGGCAGATAATCTCGGCGTTGAGGCTTATCCCTACACCGCTGCCAATGATGTGACGCTGCCGGTTTCGCCGAAGCCGGAAAAGGGGCCAGACCACAACGGCGGGCTGCACCGTCCTTTGATTCCACTGCTCGGCTTTGCCCTTGGTGAAATGTTCGACTTGGAAGCCCTCGCCGCAGATTGCGCCTTAGACGGGCGCTACGAATTCTTCTTCAGCGCTAAGCCGCTCAATCTCACCGGAGGGGTGGGTTCACCCGCTAATGCACTCGCCATCAAGTAAATTCCAAGGCCTGTTTCCGGCCTCCGCTTTTCCCGGGGTAGGCCGGGTTCCAGATGCCATGGTGGCCAGCGTGGTGGCGCGGATATTGGCGGTGCCGCTGCCCTCGTTTATGCACGGCTTTGGGTATCAAAGCGTCAATATGCCCTTTGTGGAGATTTATGACTCAAATGGGGTAGTGGGAACCGGTTTTACCTACACGCTCGATATCGGGGCAACGGTGGTGAAGACGATGGTGGACGACGTTATCGCCCCCGCACTCATCGGCCGTCCGCTAAGCGATTGGGAAGAGGGCAAACGCACCATTATCGCGCTAACTCGCAGATTGGGGGCCACAGCTTTTACCGCGGCTCTTTCGGCGGTGGATATCGCAATTTGGGACCTGCGGGCAAAACTGGCCGGCGAGCCGCTCTATCAACTGTTGGGCGGCGTTTCGCGGGCAGTTCCGCTTTACGGTTCAGGACGTTCCGGGCAAGGCTTTAGCACAACGGAGCTAATCGAACTCAGCCTGGGCTACGTCGAAGATGGTTTTGCCGGGGTGAAGATCGCTATCGGGGCACACCCGATTGACGTGGATGTGGCGCGGGTAACGGCAGTGCGGGAAGCGCTCCCGGAGCATATCCCGGTGATGGTTGATGGATCCGAGCGCTACTCATATGCCCAAGCCCTTGAGTTTGCCTGCAAAGCTTCTCACTTGGGGTTGCTTTGGTTTGAAGAGCCCATGCTTGCCGAAAAGGTCTTCGAATATCGGCAATTAGCGCAGACTTCCCCGATTCCCATCGCCACTGGGGAACATTTTCAGGGTTTGGCTCAGCTGCAGCGGTATCTCGCCGAGACGGGAATCGCCTTCTATCAGCCCGACGCCGCCTTAGGCGGAGGCATAGATGTGATGTTGGAAATGGCCCGGGCAATAGGCCGGCAGCCGGAGATAGCCATCGGCTGGCATTCGCTGGGTGATCTGCACGCCCACTTGGCATCGGCGGTCCCCGCCACCACCTGGTTAGAGGACTTCCCGATCTTTGAACGGGTCATTGCCAGCCCTTTGCGCCCAATTGCGGGCAAGGTGAGCCCGCCCGAGCGTCCCGGGCACGGAATTATTTGGGACGAGGACGCGCTGGCGGCATATACGCTCACCTCATGTCCAAAAAGCGTAGGCAAATTAACAACAACAAGGAGTAGGAAATGACAGGTAAGTGGGTCGTCATCGGAGCCGGCGCCATCGGCGGCGTCGTTGGCGCAAAACTGTATGAGGCTGGGGAAAAGGTGGTGTTTGTGGCCCGCGGCGCGCATCTCAAGGCCATTCAAGCTAATGGATTGGCCTTCGTCGATCCTTCCGGGCGCAGAACGCTGGCTATTCCCGCCGTGGCATCTGTGGGGGAGGTCGAGTTGAGTGAAGGGGATATCGTCGTCTTAGCGGTTAAAGCGCAGCACACGGCTGGTGCTCTGGCCGATCTTGTCGCGTATGCCCCGGCTGGAATCAAGATAGTCTGCATGCAAAATGGTGTTGACAACGAACGTCAGGCCAGCAGGTTCTTTTCCGATGTCTTGGGTGCAAACGTCACCCTCTTGGGCACCTATCTCGAGCCGGGGGTGGTGCTGGCTCATTCAGCGCCGGTAGCTGGGACAATTCAGATCGGAAGCTACACCGGCGCCAATGACGCCTCGGTGGAAGCCGTGGCGCGAACCCTGATTAAGGCGGGCGTGAAGTCTGGGGTATTTGCCAACATCATGGCTTTTAAGCGCCTCAAGCTCATAGTCAATCTGGCAAATGTCATCGAGATCGTCTGCTTGCCCGGCGAAGGTGCTGAGTTTGCCTCGTTGCTTTCCAACGAAGCGAAGGTGCTCTTTGCCACTGCGGGACAGTCTCTTCCAGATGCCGACGCGGTGATCCCGATGCCTGAGCCGGTGGATCCAAGTGTTCCGCGCGTCGGAGGGTCAACGAAGCAAAGCGTCGACCGAGGTGCCTCAAGTGTGGAAACCGACTTTCTCAATGGTGAAATTGTGCTTATGGGACGGTTGTTCGCCGTCCCCACGCCGGCGAATATCTTGGCCCAGGAATACGCGCGCAAGGTTGTGCGGGGAATCATCGAGCCAAACACGGTATCGCAAGCGGAGCTGTTGGCTGCTCTGGAAAGAAGCTAGCGCCGCCGCCGCGCCCCTTTTGCGAGGCTCGTTGCGGCATTTCGGGAAGGGAAAACATGGCAAATCGTTTTGGGGTCTGCGGCTGGTATCTGCCCGGCGAGGGGCCGGCAGCCATCACAATGGCGGGCAAGCTGGGCTTTGAGGGTATACAGATCCTTGATTTGGGAGGTTCGGCTCAAAACTACCCGCTCAACGATCCTAGAATTCAGGAGTTGTATCTGGCGGCCATGGACGTCAGCGGGGTGGGTATTCACGCCATCCAATCGGCCGGCATCAAATACGGCGGCGGTCTTCGCTTCCCGATGGCGAGTCCTGAAGGTGAGCTTGCTATCGACAACTTCAAGAAAGACCTTGCCGTATGCGAGGCGCTGGCAATCCCGACATTCTTGGTGGCTTCGTTCGAGGTTGCTAATTTCCGCAACGACTATGAGATGGCGAATACCGTTAAAATGCTCGCCTACTTTGTCGAGTTGGCTTTTGACAAGGGTGTGAGGGTCGCATGGGAGCCCTTCTGTCCGACAGACAAAGTGCTCGGTGTCCTGGATCAGGTGGGAGGGGGGCTAAAACTCTGCTATGACTCCCTGAATCCCATTCGCCACGGAACCGCAAACCCTCCCGACGAGTTACGCCAGATTGGTATTGAGCGAATAGACTGCGTCCATGTGAAAGATGCTCCCGAGAATCTGATTGGCTGTTGCCCGTTGGGTAAGGGAGTCGGCAAATTCCACGAGACGATGGGAGTCCTGAAGGAGTTGGGGTACTCCGGTTGGATCATGGCCGAGAACTATTTCTACCTGCCTCCGATGAGCAATTTTGGCGATGGCTGGGATCTGGCGGCAGCCGATTTGGCGATGTTGCGCGATGTCGCAGGGCAGGGAGCAGGCTGGTAAACCGGCAATACCCCCGCAGTCCGGTCACGCCGGGTTAAGCGCAGGTGGGCGGCGGAGCTGCGAGCCTCCTGCCGCAGTCCAGCCACCCGGGCTAAGCGGCAAAGGCCCGCGGTTCTCGATCCGACAGCCCGTGCGGCATATATCGCAGTGAGATGGGTCTTATGGGTGGCGATAACGCCTGGCAGCGGCTTATCGCCTTCGTTTCCACGCTAGCCTTACGCAGCATTGAACGATTGGTGGCTATGGTGGGGGTATCGGTCTTACTGGAGGAGAGTCGTGAAACAGATTCGGGTATTGGCGGTTTTGCTGTTGCCGTTGTTGGTGCTAGCGGGGTGCGCCCAAGTGGCGCCGGTGCCAACTGGGGTCTCGACGCCCTCTGAAACGCCGGTTCTATCTGAAGAGCCGGCGGTTGCCACTCTAGCCGTGGGGGTTGGCCCGTCGGCGGCTGAAAAGACGCTGGCGGCAGTATGCGCGGAGGCGGTCAAACTCGCTGGCGTTGGCGCCGAGTTGGTAGACGTCCCCGCCACCGGCGGGGAACTGATCGCCCAAATGAGCGTGGGGACTATTTCGGTCTATCCGGGTTTTGCGGCGACGCTGTTAGAGCAGAACTTGGCGGGAGAGGAGCCCCCGGCTCCTGAAGAAGTCGTTGCCACCCTAGCAGCCAAACTTGCCCCGGACATCTCGCTATTGCAACCCAATGGGCTCGATGGCAAGTTGGTCTGGGCTACCGGCAAAACAGATATCGCCGACTGGGAGGCGGCGGCCCGGGCTATAGGCGGGGAATCGCCGCTGGCGTTGGTGCCGAAGTTTGCGATCACCCGTTCGGACGGCGTCCCAGCCATACAAGCTGTCTACTCGGCCGCGTTGGATTTCCAAGTGGAAGACAATGCCTTTGCCCGTCACGAGCGGGCTGCTGGACAAGATGCTTTTGTAGCGGCTTTTCGGGCTCTCGAGGTGGCCGAGCTAAGCGGGCTAAAGCAACTCGCCGATACCCGGGGTATCGCGATGGCAGACCCGGTGGCCGTGCTGTTTACCAAGACATTGGCTGAAGATCAGCCTGAGGCAATCATCAAGGTAAACGAGGCCATGAAGGCCCTCACCGCAGCCGAGTTTGCCGTCCTCGAAACGCAGGTGGCTTCCGGTGCGGATCCGCTCACCGTTGCCGCCCCTTGGGTAGCCGAAAAGGTGAAGTAGCCGAGCACTACTTCTTTGGGTTTGCCATTGGCAGCCGGACGGTGAATACCGTGTTGCCGGGCACCGAGTTCAATTCGACTGTTCCACCGTGCGCGGCCACCGTTGCGGAGACAATCGCCAGTCCGAGCCCGGTGCTTTGGCCGCCGGCTTGGCGCATTCGGGAAGAATCGACCCGGGAGAAGCGTTCAAAGATTGTCTCCTGGGCATCTTCGGGCACGCCCGGGCCGTTGTCGCCCACTGATAAGACCGCCCAACCGCCTTCGACTCGCAGCGAGGTTGTCACCTTGGTGCGGGCCGGAGTGTGAATGCGGGCGTTGGCAAGCAGATTGGCCAGCACCTGGTGTAACTGGTCTGAATCACCTGGGATGATAATCAGGGTTTCCGGGATGTCCAGCTTCCATTCATGATCGGGTCCGGCTGCTTGGGCATCGCTGACGGCATTGAGAACGATGTCGGTGATGTCCGTCGGCTTGTGGTCAAGCTCGGGGCTGGCATCTAAACGGGCCAGCAACAGCAGATCGTTTACCAACGCCGTCATCCGTTCGCCCTCAGATTCGATCCGAGTGAGGGCATAGGCGGTATCGGGTGGTAGGTCTTCGCCATTTCTCCTGGTCAGCTCCGCATAGCCGCGGATGGACGCCAGTGGATTTCGCAGCTCGTGTGAGGCGTCTGCCACAAATTGGCGCACCTTGGTTTCGCTCGCGTGCCGGGCAGCTAGGGCTCCTTCGACATTGTCGAGCATGTGGTTGAAGGCCTGCCCGACGCATCCCACCTCACTCTCGGGGGATGCGTCCGGATCGTTGAAACGTACCCCGACTATGCCATCTCCAGAATCTAGCGGGAGATTTGAGACGTAGGTAGCTGTTTGAGTGAGCCTGTCGAGCGAGGCGAGCGACTTCGTCACCATTAGACGCGTCCCCAAATAGGCGGCTCCGATAGCGATCAAGGTGAGGATGCCCATGGCGCCCACCTGGCCGGTCATCGGTTTTGACACTTCGGCGTAGGGCAGCGCCACCACAATTCGATCGGAATAGCGCAATTGGATGGCCAGTGCCCGGTAGACGCCCATATCGGACAGCACTATGGTCTGCGGGCCAGCGGCAGGGGTGATCGCCGCTAGCTGTCGAAGGGAATTCTCGTTGGGCAGGGAAGGGCAGGTGTATACGAAAATGTCGCGGTTGTTGATGACTTCCAGGCGAATGAGATCACTTGCGTATCGGTCACAAGGGTCGGCGTCAGTGGGGAAACTTTGGGCGATATTCACCCGCTGGGCTGAAACGAGCAACCGGTCGTCAAGTTCGCGAAGCAAGATTTGAAAGCTGGCGACCAGCGAAAGGGCAGAGAGCACAACAGTGACCACGGCAACGATCAAAGTCGTCTGCCCCACTAGGCGGCGAACTAGGGAATGCTTGGTGAGCGGCTGGAGTTTGAGCTTTCGAACCATGGGCTTATTGGTTGGTCTTTTCCTTACGAACTTGCCGGTTTCAGAACATACCCCGCCCCTCGCACCGTATGGATCATCGGCTCGCGTCCAGAGTCGATCTTCTTGCGCAGATACGAAATGTAGAGTTCTACCACAGTAGCCTGCCCGCCCAAGTCGTAGTTCCACACCCCGTCGAGAATTTGGGCCTTAGAAAGCACCCGCTTGGGGTTGCGCATTAGGTAGCGCAGCAATTCGAATTCGGTGGCGGTCACCTGGATTTCATCACCGCTGCGGGTGACTTCGTGGGCATCTTCATCCAGCACCAAATCTCCCACCACCAGCACGGAATCCGAGGTGACGGTCGTTGCTCCCGAGCGGCGCAGCAGGCCTCGCAGACGGGCGATCAGCTCTTCCAAGCTGAACGGTTTGGTGACGTAGTCATCGCCGCCGGCAGTCAAACCGGAGATGCGGTCTTCGACGGTGTCTTTGGCGGTGAGGAAGATCACGGGGACATTCGGATCATCGGCATGTATGCGGCGCATCACCTCCAGGCCGTCGAAATCTGGAAGCATCATGTCGAGTACTATGGCGTCCGGCTGAAATTCCCTGGCTTTGCGCACTGCCTCAATGCCGGAAGCGGCTCTTTCAACCTCCCAACCCTCGTAGTGCAATGCCATCGAAAGTAATTCGGTAATACTCGGCTCATCATCTACCGTGAGAATTCGGATAGGGGTGTTGTCTGGCCTAGTCAGCGTTTCGCTGCGGAGATTAGTCACCATATGAGTATTCTTCCACTTCTGTTCCTTTGCAAACTATTGACAGGCTGTGTTAGGCCTGTCAATAGCCCTAGCAAAATTGACAATTTTTCGGCAGGTTGTTCGGTAGATTTCAGTATCGTTCTTTGCTGCGGCTAGTGCGGCGTCTAGAGCTCCGAGGTTGTGAAAATGGGTAGACTTGGGTTTCTTGAGAATTGTTCAAATTGGTTGGGAAATGTAACGCGTAGGGGGTGATGCATGGCTGGCAAGTCTCGTCGGGCTATCGGGGATCCAGACGATTTAGCCGAGTTGGACGGAGTCTTTGTCGATCAAAGTGCCCAGGCATTTTCGGGTGCTCGCTCAGCCGCCCCAACTTCTGCCCCCGCCCCTGCCCCCATAAAGGGGAAACGTAAGCGCAAGGTCAGCATTTTCGGAGAGATCATTGGCTTTCTCGGCGAAGTGTTTGTGACGCTGGGAGTTTTCCTGCTGCTCTTTGTAGTGTGGCAATTGTGGTACACAGATGTCGAGGCTGATGCGGCCTCGGCGGAAACCATAAAAAAGATGGAGGAGGGGATCAACGACCCGCGCTCCGATTGGGTGACTCCAAAAGCGAAGAAATTCGGAGAAGCCTTCGCCATTATCAGAATCCCGCGCTTTGGGCAGAATTACGCCAAGCCGATCTACGAAGGCACAGACCGGGCGACTCTCCGCAAAGGGGTGGGACATTACCCGTTGACTGTTGATCCAGGCGAGATTGGGAATTTTGCGGTGGCCGGCCACCGCACTACCTACGGCAAACCGTTCAACAAGATTGCCGAGCTCAAAGATGGCGACAAGATCATCATCGAGACCAAAGAGACCTACTTCGTCTATGAGATCTACGACCACGAGATCGTTAAAGACGAACCCGCGTCTGGCCGGGTGGTTTGGCCGGTGCCCAACGATTGGGAAGCCGAGCCCACCGAGGCGCTGTTGACCATGACGTCTTGCCACCCTGAGTTCAGTTCCCGGGAACGCTACGTCCAGCATGGAAAGCTAGTTGGAACATATCAGCGGGCTGAGGGAAAGCTACCTCCAGAGGTGTTCGAGGTGCAGGAATGAAACTCTCGATCTATGGCTTCATCTGGTGGTTGCTCCCCGGCCCCAAGCCGGTGAAGTTCATCCTGGCGCTGCTCCTGTTGGCCGCAGTCCTGGTCGTCCTCTTCCAATATGTCTTCCCGGCGGTGGCAGACTACATGCCTTTCAACAACGTAACGGTTGACGAGTAGGCCTTGGCGTCCTAGCTCCCAGCTCGAGGTATAGCCCCTTTCGCCGGTCAATAAATCAGATTAGTCTGATATTTTCGATCGTATGACATTTTTGACAGCGACTGAAGCTTCTCGGGGATTTCGCGCAATGCTTGATGCCGTAGAAAGAAATGAGAGTTTTACAATCACCCGAGACAACCGGCCCATCGCCGAAGTCATACCCATCCGCCAAAATCGCTTTGGCGATTTGGTGCAGGCATTGGACAAGTTGCCCCGCGATACTGCCTGGGCTGATGAAACCGAGTCTTTGGTAACCGTTCTGAACGCTGCCGAGTGGGAGAATCCGTGGTTCGGCAACTGATTCTCGACACGTCAATCCTCATCGCATATGAACGTGGCCGCTTAGATTTAGCCGCGATCGCCGACGCGGATGACAGTGTGGCCATCGCAGCCATCACCATCGCCGAGTTTCGGGTGGGAATAGAGCAGGCAAAAACCAAGCAGCAAATCGACGGGCGCACCAGATTCCTGGCAACCCTGCTCAAATATGCACAGGTGTTGGACTACACTGCGGCAACGGCGACACATCACGCCCGACTGTTATCGTTTGCCTCTCACCAAGGGTTGCGCCGAGGTGCCCACGATCTGATCATTGCCGCCCACGCCGCTGAATCTGGAAGGCTCCTGCTGGCCGCAGATTCAAGGGCAGGTTTTGATGCTTTGCCTGATGTCAAGGTACAGATAATCCGGCAATGAGTGCTCTACTTTTCCTCGTTTGCCTTTCGTTCAAGAACGATAGTCGTCGAGTGGACTGTGGCGTCAGTGCCTTGATCATGAAGATGGTTCAGCAGTTCTCCCACCGGCATCTCCATCGCGTTGGCGATAGCCCTGCCCTCCGGGGTCGGCAAGCAGACGGGTGCCTCGGCAAACGGGAGTCACCGTCACTGTAAAGTAGCGGCAATCCGCCCTCCGGTGCTGGCAAGCAGAAGGGTGTTTCGGCAAACCCGGGCGGATAGGCGTGACAGGGGAATGTGCACCCGCGTTCAAGTCACCTGTAAAGAGCCCTTTGGGTCACTCTAAGAAAACTGCGGGCTTGATGGCAGTGCGGTCTCGTCCGCCCATTTGCTCTAGAGCGCGCGGAATGTGCTCCATCCCGTGATAGACGTGGGTGACGATCTTGGACGGGTCAAAGCGCCCGTACTTCACTAAAGCCAACAGGCGCTCCAGATTTGCACGACCCCCACGGCACATGACCGAGCGGATGGACTTGTCAGACATGCCGAAACCCCAAGCGATGTTAGGCATGGTGAAGGTCTCGTCTGCCATATGGCCGGCGACATTGGTGACCCGGCCGCCCAAACACACCATTTGGACAGCATCGGAAATGGCACTCACGCCCTTGCCGCCGCAAACCACAACCGCATGCACTGGGCCGCCATTTAGGGTGAGCACCTGTTCGATCACATCGCCATCGCGATAGTTCACGAAATCGGTTGCCCCATATGCCTTGGCTACTTCGAAGCTGACTTCACGAGAACCTATGACGATGATTCGCCCGGCTCCCTTCAAGACTGCGGCGCAAACCGCCATCAACCCGACGGCGCCAATGCCGTAAACCACTACCGTCTCACCGTATTTTATCTCCAGCCACTCGACGCCCTCGAATGCGGTTGTCGCCATGTCAGTGAGCGCGACGGCTTGTTCCCAGGTGACTTCATCGGGAATGTGCGCCAGGTTGAGATCAGCCTGCGGCACGAGATAGTACTCGGCGAAGCAGCCCATCAATCTCGGGTCGGTGCTGGCATAAGGGCTAATCATGTTGTATTTCCCGTAGCCATCTTGAGCTTCCGGGCGCTCCCAGTCGATAGCGGCCGCCGAAATCGCCACCCGATCCCCTGGCTTGAAGTCTTTGACCCGTGACCCAACTTCGTGGACGATACCGGCAACCTCATGGCCGAGCGGCTTGCCCTTCATCGTGGGGAAAGCCAAGGTTTCTAAAATGTGGACGTCCGAGGTGCAGGGTGCGACAATAACCGGTTGCATCACCACTTCGTCATCTTGGGCAACGGGCTTCGGCAAATCATCTCGCCAACTAGCCTGATTGATATCTTCTAGTACATATCCCTTCATAGTTTCCCCCTTTTTGTATATCTCAGAGACCATTATCGACCTCGAAAGCTGGTAGCTCCCACTTCGCAGACATGCCTCGAACTCTGCCACGCCCGGATGCCTGCCTAAACATGGACTCTACTCTCGTTCGCTCACAGCGATAGGCATTTTCGGTTTTGACATGTTCAGGCCTGCTGTGTGGATAATGCGGCTTGTCGCGATCTTCGGTTTCGACGAGCAATCCCCTCTCCAAGGGGGCGACGCCGAAGGCGGATTAGGTTTTCGCCCGCGAGGGCATGCCCAGCAGGACGACTGAGACCACCACTATGGCAATTCCCAGCGCTCCGGGCACGGAGAGTTGTTCGCGCAAAACCAGCACCCCCAGGGCGGTGGCGGTGGCGGGTTCGGCCAGTGTCAGGGTGGCCGTCTTCGCCGCCGAAATACCTGCCAGGCCGGCGGCATTAAGAGTGTAGGCGCCCATGACGGTGGCTATCGCCAACCACGCGACTACTGGCACCCCCCCTGGCTCGCTTATCCACGAGATGTCGGTGGTGGCCAGATTTGCCAAAGCCATGACGGCTCCCAGGGCCAAAATGCTGGAGACGGCTTCTAGCGACCCCCAGCCCCGGTTCAGGAGCACCCGCATGGCGACGGTGTAGGCGGCATAAGAGGCTCCGGCCGTCAAAGAGGCGACGACGCCCCAAATATCCGGGGCGGCTAGGGCGTTTCCAGTGGCTGAAAGCAAATAGACGCCGAAAACGCCCAACAGGGTGAGCAAGAGCCAGCGTAGGTCTGGCTTGACCCGCAGAATCAGCCACTCGAAGAAACCGGCAAACATCGGGCTTGATCCGATGGCCAACACCGTGCCGACTGCTACGCCGTTGGCACGCGTCCCGGCGAAAAAAGTAGCTTGGTAGCCCATCACGCTGGCTGCGCCGATTGCGATTGCCGCCAAAGTAGGCCAGCCGCCGCGGGCTGTGCGGGCCGCGATGGGTTTGCGCAGCCAGTAGGCCAGTCCGACTATGCCCAGTAGCAGCCCGCCCACTCCCAGACGTGCTGAGCCGATAGAAAGTGACGAGGCGCTCTCCGGGGCGAATGCCTGGGAGGTTCCCGTTGTGCCGTAGAGGATCCCGGCACCGATAACGAAGAGTACGTAGCGCATGGACGGTTTAGGCGCGCAGGGCGCGCTCCAGCCCGGCGGCGATGTCGGCGGTCAAATCGTTGACGTCTTCAACTCCCACGCTCAAGCGTAGTAAGCCGTCGGTGATACCTGCGGCTTCTCTAAACTCGTTAGGCATCATCGCATGAGTCATAGTGGCCGCATGCGAGAGCAATGTTTCCACCCCGCCAAGAGACTCGGCCAAGCAGATGCTCTCCAGGCCATTGCAGAACGCCTTGGCAGCGTCGAGAGATTTCAACTCGAAAGACACAATAGCGCCGAAGCCGTGGAGTTGTTTTTTTGCAAGCCCATGGCTTGCGTGGGTGGGCAGGCCGGGGTAGAACACTTTGCCGACTGCGTTATGGCCGTCCAAAAAGCCGGCTATTGCGGCGGCATTGGCTTGGGCGGCTTCCATGCGCAGATGCAGCGTCCGCAAACCCCGCAATCCCAGATAGGCGTCAATCGGCCCGGCGGTGACGCCGACGCAGTTTGCCCACCAGGCAATATCCTCTTGCAGGCTGGGGGAATTGGTGACTATGACGCCGAGAACCACATCGGAGTGCCCGGCTAGATACTTCGTCGCCGAGTGGATCACCACATCGGCGCCTAACTCCAAAGGACGTTGGACTATCGGTGAGGCAAAAGTATTGTCGACCACCACGAGCGCGCCCGCATCATGTGCGAGTGCGGCCACGGCGGCAATATCGGTGACTTTGAGCAGCGGGTTGGACGGTGATTCCACTAAAACCAGGGCCACCGATTCGTCAATAGCCGCTTGTGCGGCAGCGGCGTGGGAGTAGTCAACATATCTAACGGCGAAGCTTCCCCTGGTCGCTAGGGCATCTAGCAGCCGCCACGTCCCGCCATAGCAGTCGTTGGGAGCCACGACGACGGCATTGGCCGGAACCAAAGAAATCAAGCAAGCGGTGAGGGCACCCATGCCAGACGCCGTGGCGACGGCTCCAGAGCCGCCTTCGAGGTCGGCAACCGCCTGCGCGAACAGCGAACGCGTCGGGTTATTGGCCCGCGAATAATCGTTAGCCGGGACGACCCCAAATTCCTTGAACGCGAATGTCGTGGAAATATGCACCGGGGAAATCACGTCCCCAAACTGCGTCTCGGAGTTGATCCCAGCGCGAACGACCTTCGTCGTGCGGGCTCTTTGCGTCATGCACACCCCCTTCGACCCGCGTCGCCGCGAACCTTTTTGATCACTTGCCGATAAGCGCGCGCAGGAAGAAGGTCAGGTTGGCGGGGCGCTCAGCTAGACGGCGGACGAAGTAACCCCACCAGTCGGTGCCGTAGGGCACGTAGACCGTCACGTTGTAGCCTTCGCCGGCGAGCTTGGCCTGTTCGTCGGTGCGGATACCGTAGAGCATCTGGAATTCGAAGGCGCCTTTGTCCAGGCCGGCGGCTTCGGTCAGCTCTTTGGCGATCTCGATGATCTTCGGATCGTGGCTGGCGACCATCGGACGTCCGTCACCGTTGATCAAAACCTGCAAAGCCTTGATATACGCGGCGTCAACCTCTTCTTTTGCCTGGTGCGCGACGGCTGCGGGTTCTTTGTAGGCGCCCTTGCAAAGCCGGATGCGCGAAAGCTTGCCGCTGTATTTCTCGGCATCGTCAATGGTGCGGAAAAGCATGGCCTGCAAGACGGTGCCCGTCTGGGGGTACTTCTCGCGAAGTCTGTCAACCACGGCGAGCGTCTGATCGGTAGCGGTGTGGTCTTCCATGTCGACGGTGGCGGTGGTGCCCGCGGCGGCGGCGGCGGCCACGATCGCTTCGGCGATACTGTAGGCGATTTCGTCGCCCTTGGGCAGGCCCAATCCCAAGGCGGTGAGTTTGATCGACACCTCGATCGAATCGCTCAGGCCTGCTTTGGCAGCCTGCTCCAGCAGCTCGATGTAGGCATCGCGGGTGGCGTAGGCCTGTGAAACGTCGGTGGTGTCTTCTCCGAGGAAGTCGACGGTGGTGCGGATACCCTTGGCCTTCAATTCGGCGACCACCGACAGCGCGTCGTCTACGGTCTCACCCGAGATGAAACGTTTGACCACCGGTTTGGTGACGGGCAGTTTCGAGACCAGGTTCTTGCAGGCGCTGCTACCCGCAGCCCAGAGCAAGACGCTGCGAGCAACGTAAAAGAAGGGGTTGGCCATTTGTGCTCCTCGTGTTGGAAGAATACTGGTGATCCTTCAACCACCTCAACTTAAAGACAAGATGGAGTATTTCACGTTTTTGCCTCGATTTCGGGCCAAGCGTTAGATATCGCGAATTTTGATCAGGACGGGGCCGGCACGGAAAGCCCGATCCACTTTTCGGTAAAAACCGTCGGGGGAACGAACGCGGCCGGGCCAGGTTCGCCGCCAAGCGAACTCGCCAAGAGTTCCCGGGCGCGCGACAGGTGTTCGTCAAGCAATTTGGCCGCCCCCTCGCCGTCGCCGACTTTGATGCTCTCCATGATCGCGGCATGTTCGGCAACGATTATCTGAGGTGAAAGCTGTTGGGTGCCCTGTAGCTGCGACATGCACAGCTTCACTTCAAAAGCCAGCGATCCATACATGGTGGACGTCCGGGGGCTGTTGAGGCGTTTGACCAAAGTCGTGTGATAGCGCATATCCGGCTCGACGATGTTGTAGTCGCCCCTAGACCAGAGTTCGGCAATTTGCTGGTTTGCGATGCGGCAAGCCTCCGGAACTGAACGTTCTCTGGCCAGGCGGCGCAGAATCTCAGATTCCAGATAAATGCGGGTGTTGTAGATATCGCGCACATCATCTGGCCCAAGAGTGACAACTTTGGCAGTCTTGTGTGACGTGCGGGTCAGGACTTTTCCGGCGACCAGACGCTCGATGGCGGCTTTGGCGGTAGCTCTAGCCACTCCGTATTGCTCGGCGACAATTTGCTCGGTGATAGGCGAGCCCGGAATGATCTTGCGTTCTAGGACGCGGCTGCGCAAATCTGCCGTCACCGCATCGATCACCGAGGTAACGACAATCTGTTTCGCCATCGCCGTCCCTCTCTTAGGAATTGAGCCAATCAGTGGCATCGAAATCACCGAATTTCTTCAGAAGTGTACTTGTCCTTGATCGTATGACAAACAGCGGCTTCGCCGAAAGTAGCGCGAAAATGGGCAAAATGATCGGCGAAGCTGCCCTAAATGCCGCAAAAAAACAGCGAAAATCATAATTTTGCACGAATGTGCATATGTAGAACTAATGCCGACCAGTTTTTTGGAGGTGCTTGCACTACTTGTCTACTTGTTGAACAATCGACCTATCTATTCTCAACGGGGAGATTACATGAATCCTTTTGTTCAACCGATTACGCCAATCGGCGGCGACCTACTGTTGTCCGCTTTGGTGGCAGCGATTCCGCTGCTCGTCCTATTCGTGATGCTGGGTGTCTTCAAGGTGCCCGCCTGGATCGCGTCCTTGACCACTGTCGTTCTGACAGCGATCATCGCAATCGTCGGCTGGCAGATGCCAGCCATCACAGCGCTCTCAGCCACAGCCGAAGGCATCTTCTTCGGCGCGCTGCAGATTATGTGGATTTTGATTGCAGCCGTGTGGATGTATCAACTCACAGTGAAGCTGGGTTGGGACAAGGTCCTGCGTGACCTCCTCCGGGGCATCTCCGACGACCTTCGCGTCCTCTCAATCCTCATCGCCTTCTGCTTCGGCGCATTGCTCGAAGCCCTCGCGGGTTTTGGCACTCCGGTGGCCATCACCGCGGCCATGTTGGTCGCAGCAGGCATGAAGCCGCTGAAGTCCGCCATGGTCTGCATGGTTGCCAACACTGCCCCTGTCGCCTTCGGCGCTATGGGTGCTCCGATAACCGCGCTGGGCACTGCCGCCGCTTCCACCTTTGGCGATGGCAACTACACGGCAACCGCCCTTGCCGAGACTTTCGGCGCCATGGCCGGCCGCCAGTCGCCGTTCATGGCCTGTATCGTTCCGCTCTTCCTGGTCTTCCTGGTTGACGGTTTCCGCGGCCTCAAAGACACCTGGCACATCGCCTTGTCTGCCGGCGTCGTTTTCGCCATCTTCCAGTTCATGGCTTCGAACTGGCTGAACTCTTACCAGATCACCGATGTTATCGCTTCCGTCGCCTGCATCCTCGCCATCCTGGGCGTCCTGCAGATCGCAAAGCCGAATAACCCGGTGCTCGCCGTTACCGACGATTCTGGCGAAGAGCAAACCGCCGCCATGCAGACGACGGGCTTCGCCCGCGTCTGGGGTGCCATCGCTCCCTACACAGTGGTTGTCGTGCTCTTCAGCCTCTCCCAGATTCCGGCTCTCAAGACGTGGCTCAGCACCACCCTTACCGTGAACTTCCCATGGCCTGGCCTCCAGGCGGGTCTGTTCCCGAAGGACGCCGACGGCAAGGTCATCCCGCAGGCCGCCGATTTCTGCGGCATTGTCACCCAGGCGGGCTTTGACGCCAACGCGGTTACCAGCTGTAACATCGGCCAGGTTGGCCTTTACTCCGTAATCTCAACAGGTACCATCCTGTTCATCGGCGGCATCATCACCGCGCTCATCTACAGGATGAATGTCGGCCAGGCTGCCGGCGTCTTCGGGGCTACCTTGGTCAACCTGCGCTTCACCATCGTCACCATCGCCTCGGTGTTGGCCGTCGCCTATTTGATGAACGGCTCTGGTATGACCGTCTCCATCGGCAAGGCACTTGCCGGCGTGGGTCTCGCCTTCGCCTTCGTCTCGCCGGTCTTAGGCTGGCTGGGCGTTGCCATCACAGGTTCGGACACCTCGTCGAACGCCCTCTTCGGCGGCATGCAGGTTGCAGCTGCCAAGGCAGTATGGGGGGCTTCTGGCCTTGGCCTTGAGTCCACGGTTCCCTACGAGGTCATCATGGCCACGTCCAACTCGACCGGTGGCTGCATGGGCAAGATGGTTTCCCCGCAAAGCCTTTCGGTCGCGTGCGCCGCTGCCGGCATGGTGAACCAAGAAGGCATTCTCTTCCGCAAGATCGTTGGATGGTCCTTGGTCTTGTTGATAATCTTCGCCATTTTGGTTACCGTCCAAGCTCTTGTCGTCCCGGGCATCATCCCGCTTCCGGCACTCCCGGCGTAAGGTATAAGGGGATAACAACATGTCTGCGCTTACCGCTACACCGGAATCAGTTGTAAGGACTCTGAGCCAGGTAGCCGGGCTCGATGATTCCGCTATCAAGACTGGTGAATTCGAGCGCCGGGCTCGCGGGTATGACGCCTCGCACCTATTGCTCTATCCAACGGCTGTGGCTGTTCCGAAGAGTGCAGACGAGGTAGCAAGGCTTTTGCGTGCTGCCAACCAGTCGGGTCTGGGCCTTACCTTCCGTTCGGGGGGGACAAGCCTTTCGGGGCAGGCCGGGACCGACAAACTTCAGGTCGACACCCGCCGCCATTTCCAAGGCGTAGAAGTCTTGGATAATGGCGCGCGGGTGCGCGTCCAACCTGGTGTCACTGTAGACAGGGTCAATGCGCATCTTGCTCCTTATGGACGCAAGCTCGGCCCTGACCCTGCCAGTGCCAGGGCGTGTACCATCGGCGGTGTCGTGGCGAATAACTCGTCCGGCATGGCCTGCGGCACGGTGGAAAACACTTACAAGACTTTGGAATCCCTGGTGGCGGTGCTGCCATCTGGAACGGTCATTGACACTGGCGCTCTAGATGCCGACGAAAAACTCCGCACCTTGGAACCGGCTATTTACGAAGGCTTGGCCAAGCTTCGCGCCCGGGTGATTTCAAACCCGGCTTCGGTGGCAAAGATCGCCCAGCAATACACCATGAAGAACACCATGGGATACGGGCTCAACTCCTATGTTGATTTCGAAAAGCCCATCGACATCTTTACCCACATTCTTATCGGCTCCGAGGGTACTTTGGCGTTCATCGCTTCGGCAACCTTTCGCACCATCGCAATCCGCAGCCACGTCAACACTGCTTTGCTGTTCTTTGAAGACCTCTTCAAGGCAAACAGCGCCCTGCCGCCGCTAGTGGAGTCCGG
>JAITSW010000256.1 GCA_031287505.1 Propionibacteriaceae bacterium | reverse complement strand
GGTGGCCCTGCCCTTTTCCGGGAACGTATTGAATGGCGTCACCTTGATGGATCCTGGAAATGTGGTTTTCAAATCTGTTTTGCGACCGGCATTGGTCACCACGACGGCGTCTTGAAGTGAGGCTGCCCCAAAGAAGATGGCTGTTTCGTCAGAATCAAGTTTGATGCCGACTATGCCACCACCTTGGCGGCCTTGGGAGCGGACGGTGGAAGCGGGATAGTGCAGCAACTGCGCTGCCGAGGTGATGAAGACCAGGTGACGTTGCTCGTGGGGGAGTTCCACCGCGCCGACGACTTCGTCATCGCCTTCCAGGCGGATGATTTCCCAACTATCTTGCCCGCGCGGAATTTCGGGATTGGTGCGTTTGACGATGCCTTTTCGAGTGCCTAGAGCCCACCCAAAGGTGGCGGTGCCGAGGGTGGTCAAGGCCAGCACACGTTCATCGTCTTCTAGGTCAAGGATCTCGTTGGCGACAGCTCCGTTTCCCAAATTTGGGGCGAACTCGCTGATTTCAACCTCGGGCAAGTCTTTTGCCTGGACCCTGACGATTCGCCCGCGATTTGTGATGGCGCCGAAATCGCCGGCAGTGCGCACCGACGCGACTATTACGTCATGCGTCGTGCGCGGCCCAGACTCCGGCACCGGGTCTGCCGAGTTCCAAATCCCAATCAATCCGGTGGAACTCAACAGCACCTGGACAAATTCACCCGATGGCTCCTCCTCGACGTCCGCTACTCGCAAAGCGGCGTCAATTTCTCCCAATCTGATGACAAGTCTTGCCCGTTCGGCTTCCAAGTCTTTGCGTTCGGCATCAGTCATCCCCATGGATCGAATCTTAGCGAATACCCGTCCGGCTTTGGGAGCCGCCGTGGACTGTCGAACTACCAAATCGGGAGTTACCCGTATCTCTGTCACCGTTTCGCCAGCCCTAAACCGCCGCAGATTTGCGATAGCGGCTCTGCCAAGATCAGCATGGCCGAATGAGCCGCTGCGGATGCGCTCTGCCAAGATCAGCATGTCCGAATGTGTATCGAATAGACGTATCATGGCCAATTCAGTGTTTTGATCGTTTATGCCAACTGCTCCAGGTGGCATCATTGGGTTCGATTCTGAAGGCAGATTGCCTTGACGATAAGGATTTGTAATGAATGGGTTGCCCTTCGAAGACTCCTGGAGTCTGAAATCTGGCGCACAGCGGGTGCGCGAGGGATTCATCGGGACATTTGGTTTTGAGCCTGCCGGGGTGTGGTATGCGCCGGGACGAGTCAACATCATCGGCGAGCACACCGACTACAACAACGGGGTAAGCGCCCCGATAGCTATCCCGCATCGCACTTTCGCGGCAGTAGCCCCATCTGGCAGTGAGACGGTGAAATTAGCTTCCGCGCAAATGAAGGACACCCTTTGGGAAGTCGATATGAAGGACGTTGCCCCCGGTCAAGTTTCCGGTTGGGGCGCTTATGTCGCCGGGACGATTTGGGGTATGCGAAAGCGCGGCTTTGCGGCTCCGGCGATATATGGCTATGTGGATTCCTGTGTTCCTTTTGGCGCTGGCCTGTCAAGTTCGGCATCTTTGAGTTGCTCATTTGCCATAGCCCTGGCGGGTCTACTGGGTTTGCGTGACGACGACGCGTTGCGCGGGCAACTGGTAGCTGCGGCGCGAGATGCGGAGAATCTCATCGTTGGAGCCCCTACCGGAGGCTTAGACCAGAACGCTTCGATGCGCGCGCAAGACGCTCACATGCTGCTCATCGATTTTCGCTCCGGCCAGACGCGGCAGGTGCCGTTTGACCTAGCCGAAGCCGGTTTGGAGTTGTTGGTGATTGATACCCGCGCCACACACCAGCTCAGTGATGGCCAGTATGGAGCGCGGCGGGCAAGCTGCGAAAAAGCCGCCAAAATGCTGGGGGTGCCGTCTTTGCGTGAGGCCGAAGA
Source organism: Propionibacteriaceae bacterium (assembly GCA_031287505.1). Taxonomy (GTDB): domain Bacteria; phylum Actinomycetota; class Actinomycetes; order Propionibacteriales; family Propionibacteriaceae; genus Propionicimonas. The sequence continues at coordinate 1,493 of JAITSW010000256.1, read as the reverse complement.
CTTGGCGGCAGCCATGCGGGTGTTAGGCCGAGACACCATCGAAGGCCGTCGGGCGCATCACGTCATTACCGAGATCGCCCGCACTTTTGAGTTCGCCGATTTGGCCAGTGCCGGTCGTTGGAGCGAGATGGGGCCGCTTTTCGCAGCCTCGCACCTATCGCTGCAGGATGACTATGAAGTCAGCGTTCCCGAACTCGACGTCGCCGTCGAATCGGCGGTGGCCGGGGGAGCTCTCGCGGCCAGAATGACGGGTGGGGGTTTCGGCGGTAGCGCCATCGCGTTGGTGCCCGTCGGCACCAGCTATGAGGTGGCCGCCAGAGTCTGCGCCGCCTTTGAAAAATGCGGTTTTGGGATCCCGGCATTTCTAAAAGCTGTGGCGGCTATTCCCGCTGGCCAGGCACAATAGCCCACGCCAGTTGCAAAATCGCGACTAAAGATTTGCCGTTATCTGCCTTAGAGCCATTCAGATCGGGAGAGTGTGGGAGAGTAGGTCGTCGCCGGATCGCGACTAAAGATTTGCTGTTATCTGCCTTAAAACCATTCAGATCAGGTCTGTGATAATGGGATCGGCAGCAGCCAAGACCTCATCGCGGGAACTCTCCCAAGTGTTTGACGCCAGCGCTAGGTCGGCCAATTCCCGGCACTTAGCCAGCGTGTGGTGGGCTAGCGCAGTTCTGACGGTGGGTACTTTGCCCGGAGCCATCGACAGCGAGCTGACTCCCAATCCGACGAGCACCAAAGCCAAAGCCGGATCGCCGCCGGCTTCTCCGCAGACTCCCATGGGCTTCCCCGTCGCCGCGGCTCCCTTACAGGCAGCGGCAATCACATCCAGCACCGCTGGCTCCCAAGGGTGTAAAAGCCGGGCTAGTTCGCCTTGCATCCGATCAGCGGCCATGGTGTATTGCTGCAGGTCATTTGTTCCCAACGAGCCAAAATCGACCTCGGTCAAGAGCTGTTCCGAACGCAGCGCGGCGGCCGGAATCTCGATCATGACGCCGACCTTTGGCAGGCCTAAGGCTCTGACTCTGCTCGCAAACCAACGCGCCTCGGTGATATTGGCCACCATGGGAGCCATGATGCGCACGTCCGCCCCGGTTGCCTGGTAAGCGGCAGCCAGCGCTTGAAGCTGGGTGTCAAGAACGTCTTGGCGAATCATCCCCAAACGCAAACCTCTGCGTCCTAGGGCTGGATTCTCCTCTTCGCCCAGATCGGCGAATTTCAGCGGTTTGTCGGCTCCGGCGTCCAAGGTGCGCACGATGACCCGCCGATCGCCAAATGCCTCAAAAACGGCCTGGTACGTTTGAGTTTGCTCACTCAATGTTGGCGCTGACTCCCGGTCGAGGAAGAGAAATTCGGTGCGGAAGAGCCCGACACCTTCTACAGCTTGTTTGGCAGCGGCTTGGGCGTCTGCGAGGGTGCCGATATTTGCCAGCAATGGAATCGCGTGCCCGTCTTTGGTAGCCCCTGGAGCCTCACTGCTGGAAAGAGCGAGG
>JAITSW010000231.1 GCA_031287505.1 Propionibacteriaceae bacterium | reverse complement strand
CCACCGCTGGTTAACCGAGTGTTACCAGCCTGTTTTGAACGCCATCCCACCCGAATTGCGTGGGAAACGCGATGCTGCCCAGATTTTCCATGAAATTCTCGATTACCGCTGGTTCCAGTCGCAGCGAGAACACCGCGAAGTACCGCTGCTAGAGGCCACCGGTGGCTATATCAAAGATGTGTTGCGCTCTCTCCCCGACGAGCGGCAAAGCCTGACCGCCATCGCTCCCCATGCCGATGAGCGGCTCCTGGCTAACCCGTTCGATCCTTCGCATGGTTTTGCCGAGGACGAGGAACCCCTGCCGGAAGACCCTTGGGCCACTGGAGAGATTTCAAAAATCGTCGATCCTGGTTATCTGGACATCGAAGCCTTGCGCGCAAAGGCGAAGAAATAGTCGCGACCAGTAGCTCGAAATCGAACACCCAGCTCCAGCTACCGCCTTACTTAATCCCCAAACTTCCGATGGGAGACTCTAGCGGCGAACTCGGGCGCTGCTGCCTGCTACTAGCCGTTTCACTTCGGCCAGGGTCGCCATTGAGGTGTCTCCGGGAGTGGTCATGGCCAGGGCACCGTGGGCGGCACCAAACTCGACGGCGCTGTTGATGTCATCAAAATCCATTAGTCCGTAGATCAGGCCGGAGGCAAACGAGTCCCCGCCGCCCACTCGATCGAGGATTTCTAGATCTGGGCGGTCGGTAGCCTGCGCAAAACCTTGCGTCTTGGACCAGGCGATGGCACTCCAATCGTTCCTGGTGGCGGTTCGCACAGTGCGCAAAGTCGTGGCGATGGCCTTGAAATTCGGGTATCTTTCGGCAGCGGTCACGATCATCCGCTTGAAAGAATCGACGGGCAGCGTGGTCAGGTTTTCATCAACACCTTCGACCTTGAGGTCGAGACAGGCAGTGAAGTCCTCTTCGTTACCGATCATGACATCAACGTATTGGGCGAGACGATTGTTTATTTCTTGGGCTTGGTGTTGCCCACCCTGGGCCTGCCAAAGGCTCGGTCGGTAATTCAGATCGTAGGAGATTACGGTGCCTGAAGCTTTAGCTGCTGCCATGACCTGCTCGGCCAGCAGTGCTGTTTCTGTTGACAGTGAGGCAAAAATACCTCCGGTGTGCAGCCAACGCACTCCCCTTTTCTCGAAGAGTTCTTCAAGATTCACATCTTCGAGGGTCATTTTGCTAACGGCGGTGTGTCCCCGATCAGAAACTCCAACCGCTCCGCGGAGACCAAATCCTCGTTCAGTGAAGTTCAGTCCGTTACGTATCTGCTTGCCAATACCGTCATACGGCAGCCAAGCGATATATGAAGTGTCAACGCCACCGGCGAGAATAAAGTTTTCGATGAGTCTGCCGATCTCGTTATCGGCAAGGGCGGTGATGACTGCGGCTCGCTTCTCGAAACACCGAGACAGCCCGCGCGAAACGTTGTATTCGCCGCCACCTTCCCAGGCAGTGAACTGCCGAGCAGTTCGGATTCGACCCTCACCGGGATCGAGACGCAGCATGACTTCACCCAACGAAACAATGTCGAAGTCACAAGCTGAACGAGGTTTGAGGGTGATTACGGACTCTTTGTGCATTTTTACAGCCCCCTCACTTGCGTTACCGTCTGGCTAACCAAAGTGGCGATCTTCGCAAAATCACCCTCCGCGATAGCCGAACGCGGCACCATCCAGCTTCCTCCGACCGCGAGCACCTGCGGGATGGAAAGATATTGCGCCACATTTTGCGTGGTAATGCCACCGGTAGGTACGAAGCGAATCCCTGGGAAAGGCGCAGCATAATCCTTGATGGCGCCGGGGCCTCCCAACGTGCCTGCTGGGAAAAACTTTACGATTTCGACCCCGGCGGCGATAGCAGCCATCATGTCGCTGGCGGTAGCGACACCGGGCAACACCGGCACCCCCAGTTCGCGACAGCGATTAATGACCGCGAGACTAAACCCTGGCGAAACAATAAAACTCGCGCCAGCTTGTACGGCAGTATCGACTTGATCAGCGTTCAGCACCGTGCCAGCCCCGACGAAAAGTTCCGGGTTTTGAGAGAGGATTTTGATTGCGGAAGGTGCAGCCTGAGTCCGGAAGGTGACTTCAAGAACCGGCAGCCCTCCCTGCAGCACGGCCTGTCCGAGTTCCTGGGCAGCATTGGCGTCATCAATGACAACAACCGGCACAACTCTCAGTTTTTCCAATCTGTCAATCAAGTCGTTCATCATTCTGGGTTTCCAATCACCAAACCGAGCACATCACTGTTGCCCAGGTTTTGCCCTTCCAAGGTGGCTGTGGCGTTCATAAAAAATGCTCCTTTGCATTTGAAGTCCGTGGTCAAAGGTCTTGCGGTTAGCCGATTCGCCGTCCGATATCTCTGGCTGCAGCGGTGACTTGAGGAGCCAGCAGTTCGCAGTCCTGCCGAGAGAATCGGTTGGCCGGTGCCGAGATACTCAAGGCCCCTACTGGAGTGCCCGAGGTAGAGATAATGGCGGCACCGATGCAGCGCACCCCTTCTTCATTTTCTTGGTCGTCGATTGCCCAACCGCAGGTGCGAATCAGGTTTAGTTCTTCCCGCAAGGCGTCACCTACCAGCGTGTGCGGGGTGCGTATTTCATTATCGTCCGCAATGCTACGTTCCCGATCAGTCTCCGGAAGTGCGGCGAGAATCGCCTTCCCCATAGAGGTGCAGTGCAGTGGAGCTTGAGCACCTATCCGCGAGACCAGCCTGACGGACTTATCACTTTCGATCTTGTCGATATAGACGATGTGATCTCCAGCCAAGGTACCCAGGTGGACGGTTTCACCGGAGATTTGCGACAACTCAACCAGGTGAGGGTGGGCAGTAGCCCGCAGCGAATCTTCTTCCAAGTAGCGCCCAGCCAGCGCCACCAACCCTATTCCAAGCCGAAAGTTTCCGGCTGCGTCACGATCAAGAACCGCCAGATCGAGCAGTGTCGTCGCATAACGATGACAGGTTGACACGGCGAGATGCGCTCTCTTGGCAAGACCGCTGAGCTGTATTCCTTGCGGACCGGCAGCAGCGACGATCCCAATAAGTTCGAAGGCTCGTTCGACACTCGATGAGTGATTTGCGTTCGGCTGCATCGCCGCCCTTTCGAATATTTGGAATCCGTTTCCATTATTGTCTCAATGGTGTCGAACGTATCCGAGATCGTCAATGCCTGTCAAGGGTTCGACAAGACTCACTTTTATGTTGCGAAAGATAAAGAGGAATCAAGTCGCAACCACCTGACCGGCCAAGCGGCTCTCCGGTCGGCTAGTGCCGCGACCCGTTGCAGGCTAGGCGAGCAGATAACAGCCGGTGTAGGTGATGGTGCTCGGGCCGTAGTAGTAGCCGAGGTTGTTGTCGGTGCAGACGTCGGAGACGACCAGGCCGAAGGCTTCCATCGACTGCACCATCCGGTCGGGGTAGCGGCACGGAGCGTTCGGGTAGGTGCAGAGGCTACAGATAGTGCAGGCGCCGTTGCCGAGGGTGATCAGGTCGGGGTAGGACGGCCAGAGTTCCTCACGGAAGTCGATCAGGCGCTGTTTTTGTTCTTCTCCGGCGGCCATCATGGTCTCGTAGTCGTAGGAGTCGTCGAGTACGGCGGTGGTCTGGACGATCAGCCCGGTGTGGTAGCAGGCGATGGTCGCACGGCTCTCTTCGAGGGTGCCGGAGGCTGGCGGGCAGGACCACGAGCGGTTGAACGCCTGGCAGCGGTCGGCGGCGCACATCTGCCGAACCTCCACCAGGACCCGCAGCCTTGCCGGGTCCAGCAAGGCAGCGTGAGAGAACCCGAAGTCGAGCGCCGCTTGCACGAGGTCAGTCATCGGACTCCTCCCGGAAAGCCATGTTCTCGATGTAGCGGTCGGTGAACACCGGGTGAGTCGCCAGCGCCACCTCGCGGGCTTGTGCGGCGCGTTCCTCCGCTGCGCGGCGGGCCGCAGTCGACAGCGTGAGCAGGACTGCGCCGGTCAGTGCGGTGTTGCCCGCCGAGTCGGTCTTGTCCACCAGCGCTTGCGGGATGAGACCGATGCCAACAGCAGGGCGGGGTTGCAGGTAGCTGCCGAACCCGCCTGCCAGATGCAGCGCGGTGAGGTCGGAGGGGGTGAGTCCGGCTTCGTGGAGCAGGGTGTCGAGGCCAGCGGCCACCGCTGCTTTGGCGAGTTGGAGTTTGCGAACATCGGCCTGGGTGAGGCTGATACGGCTGCTGCCTAGCTCAACCGTGCTGGTGTTCATAGCACCGGTCTCATCGATCACGCCCAGATCGAGCAGGGCGTCGACCGCGCTGATCAGCCCGGTGCCGCACACTCCTTTGGCGGATTTGTGGCCGATGGTCGCGAAGCCGAGGTGGTCACCTTCGACCCAGACGTCCTCAATCGCGCCGGGCAGCGCTGGCATTCCAGCCGAAATCTCGGCGCCCTCGAACGCGGGTCCGGCAGCGGTCGAGCAGCACCACAGCCCGTCGGCTGCCAAGACCATCTCACCGTTGGTGCCAACATCGACCAGTAGTTCGGGCCGACCGTTGCCGTCCAGCCCGGTCGCCAGCAGCCCGCAAGTAATGTCGGGGCCAACGTAAGTCGAGATTCCGGGCGGCAGGTACAGTTCGGCATGCGTCAGGTCTTGGAAAAGGGTAGACGCGGGCAGGGTGTCGCCAAACAGAGTCTCGGGGGTGAACGGGTACACCCCCAGCGAGCGCACATCGCGGCCCGTCAGTAGGTGCAGCATTGTGGTGTTGCCGGCGATGGTGACTCGGGTGACGTCGGACGGACGCGCGGCCGCTTTCTGGAGCGTCTGCTCCAACATGGAGGCCACCTGGTCGACGATCAGCTTCTGCAGGGCCGCAACCCCGTTCGAGTTCGCGGCATTGATGCGGCTCAGCACGTCAGCGCCGTGTACCGCTTGGTGGTTGAGTTGGCTGACGTCCGCGAGCCGTTCTCGGTCACCGAGCCGGAAAAGAAATACGGTGACGGTCGTCGTCCCAATGTCAATCGCGCACCCCAACGTGTCGGGTGCATCCCCGTCGTAGCTGGCCAGCCTCATGCCAACATCGGCGACGGCTACGCCGCTGATGCTGGATGCGACGGCGTTCACCTCGCCGTGGATTCGGGCAAGGCAGGCTAACCGATGGGTGTAGCCGGGCAGTTCGGGCTGTTGTGTCCGGGCCAGCAGCGCCGCCTCCACCGGGGTGGGCTGCTCGACCTCCCCGGCGACGTACACGCCGCATTTGCCGCAGGTGTGTCTGCCTCGGCACGGCATCGGCAGATGGTGACCGGCTGCAGCCAAAGCATCTGCCAACAGGCCAGACTCAGTTGCGACCACCCTGTCCATGATCAACCACCTCCTGTCGGCGGAATTGAGTTGGCGACACTCCGACCGCCTTGGTGAATACCTTGGTGAAATAGCTCTGGTCGGAGAACCCGGTAGCTGCCGCAACCTCGGCGATGGTCTTATGGGTACTGATCAGGAACTCCTTGCCTTTGTCGATCCGCACCGACTGGACATAAGCCGTGAAGCTCATGCCCATCTCGGCAGAGAACACCGTGCTGAGGTAGCTCGGCGACATCCACACTTCGCGGGCCACGTCAGCCAAGCTGATGCGCTCGGCGTAGTGCGCCCGGACGTAGCTCACTGTCCGCCGCAGCATGTTGGCGTGCTGGAAACGTGAGAAGTCGAACACGTAGCCGACGAACCGGTTGAACACCGTCACCAGGAACCCCGACAACTCGTCCAGGGTCGTGAACCCCGAAAGCCGACGATCCATGACACGTTTCTCCCCGAAGATCGAGGCGGTGTCCGCGCCGCCGTCGATCGCCGCTCGCGAGAACAAAGTAATCAGTTCGGTCGCGCCCTGCCGCAACCGCGAGAAATCCCCAGAACTCGCCAGGTAGAGCACTGCCAGTAGCTGGTTGATCAGCTGGGACGCACCAGCCCGGTCGCCACGCCGGATCATCTCGACCAGGCGCTTCTCCACGTCGAACGGGTAATGCGCGACACCTTCCAGCGGCTCGACGGTTCCCGCGAGGCCCAGCTCTTCAGCTGGTCCAGTCTGAGCGATTGGTGGGGCATTGCTGGACAGTGATCGGCACAAGGCTTCCTGAACGCGGGCCAACGCGCCCACGTCGGCAGGGGTCCGTACTTTCAGGACGGCGACCAGTTCGGGCAGCTCAGGGTCGAGATCATCGAGCAGATCATCCAGTTCGCCCATCACCAGCGGGCCGGTGACCAGTCCGTAGCTGGGCGCTCCCTGCTCGTTGGTGAGGGTGGCGACGAAGACCAGGCCAGCCGGACAGTAGAAGATGTACTGGCCGCCCCAGCGCTCGGCCTCGTAGCTGCCGAACCGGTGTGCAACCTGCGGGTCGCAGCGCCCATCGGTGGCTAGTGGGCATCTCGACGCGCAGAAACTGTTCTCCGCCTCAGGCAACAAGGCGCGATCTATGAAACTGAACACTCCAGCGTGGACACCGGTCACGGCCGCCCAGTCGGAGGCCGTGCGCCGGGTCTGAACGTCGTTGGTGTCCATGATCGCTGGTGGGCGCGGGGTCAGAGCCTCGCCGCGAGGCCCGCCTTAGTCGCAGCGACGAGTTCGCTGTCGTTCGTGGCAGGATCGGCCTCCGGGATATCCACAATCAACCAGTTTGGTGGGTTGAGCGTAAGCCTTGGCAGCAGGTACTCTTCGTGGAAGTCCAATGGGCGCTTTGCCCACTCATCCGACCGAGAAATGACATTGGAGTCGACCAGGGTGCAGATCTGCTGCCCCACTTGGGCGAACACGCTATCTTCCTCGGTTTCGCTGGGCAGCGGAAACTCACCCGGCCCCCCATGCAATTGCACTGCACGAATCTGGTCAATCTCCAGCAGGCAGTCGGCCTTGAGTCTCCAGTCGCCACAGCAGTGCACGCTCAGTCCACCGAAATGCTGGCTCAACTGGTTGACGTACGGCAGGGAGAACTCGCGGTACATGTCTGGAGACAGCATGATCATGGGAGTGTCCTCGGACACCACCAGGCCGACATTCTCCGAGATTGACGGAAAGTTCCGTCCGGGGAAGCCTGGATGTTCGGCCTGGGCGAGGTGATCCGAGTGCAGTTCGATTGACACGTCGGTGATCATCTGCAGCAACTTGTGGACCAATTCTGGGTCGTCATACATGGCAAGCATGAGGTTGGTGGTGCCCATAATGGTGTCCGCGACCGAGAACGGACCCTGGATATCGAGGCCCCAAAACGGGTAGTCCGTACCGATGTGGCTTTGGGAGTAGTCCACCCAGGCGCGCATTTTGCTGTAGTACTCGAGTTGCCGGACTGGTGTCGGTTTGAGGTGACGTACCGCACTGATGTCGTCGAACGCCGGGAGCACTGCGACTTCTCCGGTTGGAAGGAACTCCACCGAAGCGCCGAACGCTTCCGCCACCATGCCGATGGTGATGAAAGTGGCCACATTGACCGGCGTATCGCTGTGAGACGAAGCCATCTGCGCCATCATCCGGCGGGCTTGGGCTTCCATCTTCGTGAAGTCCGCCATGCACTCCACGAGCGGGAAAATCGGCGTGGCATAGAACGGCTGCATGTTGACCAATGCCACTGCCGGGTTCTCGCGCTGATACACCTGAAGAAGTTTGGCCTCTCGACCCTGTTGCTCGGCCAAGCCAAAGTCGCTGCTCATCCTCGCCGTGTCCAATTCGCTCATATCAAGCTCCTTTACTATCCGAGGCCTCGCGGGTCACTGGTGATCAGCAGCGCCAACTCGGCGATCCAGCGACGGCGTTGACCCTCGTCATGGCCGGTCAAAGCTGCGCTGTCTGCGGTGTCCATCTCGCGAGGCATCCAGTGGTCCGGTCTCAGGCCGCTACAAGCAGGCTGGTGGCGAGTTCGGCTGCGGAGGCGGCGTCAGGTGAGTAGCCGTCCGCTCCGATTTCGGTAGCGAATCCATGAGTGATCGGTGCTCCACCGACCATAATCTTGACCTGTTCGCGCAGTCCGGCTGCCTTGATCGCGTCGATCACAGCCCCCAGTTGGCCCATCGTGGTCGTCAGCAACGCTGACAGCAACAAGACGTCCGGGGTCTGTTCCTGAATAGCCGCTACGAACTTCTCGTCGGGGACGTCCACCCCAAGGTCGACAACATCAAAGCCTGCGCCTTCCAGCATCATCTTGACCAGGTTCTTGCCGATGTCGTGCAGGTCGCCCTTCACGGTGCCGATCACAGCTTTGCCCTTGGCCTCAACGCCGTCGGCGATCAACTGCGCCTTCAATGCCTCTGAGCCTTTATTCAATGCGCGGGCGGCGATCAACACTTCGGGGACGAACACCTCGTTGTTCTTGAACCGGACGCCGAGCAGACTCATGCCTTTCAGCAGCCCCTCATCAAGCAACCGCTGAGCTGACAAGCCCTCCGCAAGTCCTTCCTCGATGAGCGTCAACACATCCTTTGCGCGGCCTTTCTGTACCGCTTCCGACAAGTTTTCCAATATGGACATTAACGTCCTCCTACCTTCTTCAGATCATATTTCATTGGGTCATAGTTCTCACACGAATCAGACATTTCCTGGGTGAGCTCCTCGGCGGTGGCGGGCAGGTCGTCCGCCGCGTACGACAAGTTGTCGAGCCAAGACTCCTCCCGCTCATCGAGCAACAACTCACCGCTTTGGTGAGCCTGCCGCATTACGTCGAGGGCGAGTTTCGCGGCCAGCTTGCCGCGCTCGTAGTCGCCTTCGACCTGCACCAGTTCTTTGGAGATTTGGACCGCCACATCGGGACGCAGCACATACGCCTGCGGGTCCAGCCGGGAATCCGAGTCTGCGTGCAGGTCACGTAGCAGCAGCGCTGTCTCCGCGCTCCGCGCACTGGCGGTGTTGAGCAGCCGACAGTCGTACGCCAACTGCTCGAACGACACTGTTGGTGCTGGCCCGGCCAGCAGCTTGATGTTCTGGATTGACTCGTTGCTCCACAGGTCGGCTGCGCATGCCGCGATGTTGCCGACGGGTGACAGGTGCGCGCAGGCCGCTGTCCGTCCCTCCATAGAGATCGGGATTCCGGTCATCGCCTTCACATAGATGCCCTCGTAGCCACAGTCCTTGTGCGGACCTTTAGCGCCGCACTCGACCGCCACCAGGCTCCGCACTGCTGACACGACCCGGACTGTCGCTGCGAATACCCGCGGAATGTAGTTCCGCTCGGCCAGCACCATCGCCGTATTCGCGAACCCGCACGCGGTATCGCCCGCAGCTATCGTGCCGGTCCGGTCGGCAATTTCGCAGATCGCCGTCCACAGTCGCTCCATGTCGAGCGCACCCAGCACGCTGAGCGCGAAGATAGACTTCGGCAAATCGCAGTACATCACCGCCTCGTCGTGAACTTCCTTGCCCCCGACCGACTCAATTGCCAGCAGTTCCGCACCGATCTCAGCGGCACCCTCGAAAGTCGCCATGATGTTGTCCCAATGCGATCCGTGCCACATGTGTTCCAACTCGCGTCCCTCACGGATATCGTTCGGGGTCATCCGAACGGCGGCGTGAATCCCTTCCTTCGCCTCGTATTCGCCAATCACCTCCAGTACTGTGCGGCAGACCTCCACGCCCCACTCGGGGTGGAAAGTCATCGGCGGCAGGGTCTCAATCTCGGCCACGAACCCAGGCGCCCCCAGTTCAGCCGCGCGGCGACAAATCCCTTCGGTGATTTCCCGATAGTTGCCAATCACCTCACTAAGGCTGTCTTCGGTGACCAACATCGGAGGCAATGTGAAATTGATGTCCGGGTACACCAACCCGCCACCAATTTCTAAACCGCTTCTGGTTGACACCGGATGCGGCGCATGACCGAAGATCAAGGCGCCCGAATCCAGGTACGCTACCGAATCTATTTTTCTCCTGGACACAGGACTCACTTTCCGTTAGGGCGCACCATCGCGCCGATATCACCGATCATCTCCCGAGCCTCCCAGCTCTGCATAGAACTCTCATACACCGGTTGGTAACTCCATTCGCACTTCACTCCAGGACCAGCGGGTACATTGCACTTGTGGCTCGGTCAACAAGGTGTCTTTACTTCCAAAGTGAGCGGTGCTCAGGAGAGGGAGTTTGCGGATAGGGACGAGGAGTCTGCGGACCAGGTCGGGGAGTCTGCGGACAGCCGCGATGCCAGCCAGTCGGCCCGTCGCCACCACTCGCCGCCGTCGTGTTCGTTGAACGGGTATTCGACAATCTCGGAGGGTCCGCCCCAGTGGTTGCGCGCCGCGAAGATGGTGGACGGAGGGCAAACCGGGTCTAAGAGTCCGACCGAGAAATACGCGGGCGCGGTAGCCCGCTTTGCGAAGTTCACCCCGTCGAAGTATGACAACGTTTTGAACACCTGAGCTTCAGCGCCTCGGTGAGCCGACAGGTAGCGAACCACCTCGTTGAACGGTTCGCGGTCGGTAAGGCCTACAGCCCGTTCGAAATGACACAGGAAGGGCATGTCGGGAATCGCACCGACCAATCCGCTGACCAGCCCCGCTGCCGCGATCGCGATGCCACCGCCCTGGCTGCAGCCGGTCACCGCCACCTGCTCCGGGTTCACCTGCGGCTGGCGGCGTAGTACCTCGACGGCCTGTACTGCGTCAGTGAACACCCGGCGGTAGAAGTAGGTCTCGGGACTCTCAATGCCGCGCGTCATCCAACCGGCGACCGCTGGCCCCGAGCCAACCGGGTCGGTGGTCGCGCCGCCCGACCACCATTCGCCACCCTGACTCCGCGTATCCATGACCAAGTAGGCGTAGCCAGCACTCACCCAGGCAAGCCTTTCGTCCGGCACGCTGCGTCCGCCGCCGTAACCGAGGTATTCCACCACGCCAGGCAGCGGCTCCGAGACATTCTTCGGAAGCAGCAGCCACGCCTTGATCGGATGGCCGTCGAACCCGGCGAAAGTGACGTCGAAGGCGTCCACCAATCGCAATGGCGTTGCGAATGGGGTGATCACTGGAGCGGGGTCTGGCCGGTGATCGGTCAGCGTCATCGCCCAGAACTCGTCGAAGTCGGCAGGCTCGGCGACCTCAGGACGGTAGGTGCGCAGCTCGGCGGGAGGCAGGTCAAAACGAGGCATTGATGATTCTTTCGGTCAGAGGGCGGCCAGGTGTGGCACGCCAGTCAGCGGAAGGTGCCTTGAGAGACGGAGCCTTCCAGTTTGCGTTGGAACACGATGTAGACGATGAAGACGGGCAGAACGGTCATGACAACGGCGGCGAACAGAGCGCCGAAGTCCACTGAATAACCCGCCTTGGACTGGAACACCGACATCGCCTGCGACAGGACGTAGTTCTCGGGGTTGGCATTCAACACCACCGGCAGCAGGAACTGGTTCCACAGGCCGAGGAAGTTGAGGATCGCCACGGAAGCCATACCAGGGGAGGCCATCGGCAGCATCACCGAGAAGAAGGCCCGCCACTCACCGGCACCGTCGATTTTCGCTGCCTCGTAGACATCTTGTGGCAGTTGCCTGAAGAAGGAGTAGAGGAAGAACATGGTGAACGGCAACGCGAACGCCACGTATACCAGGATGAGTCCAGGTTTGGTCGACAGCAGGCCGAAGCCGGATAGGACGAAGAACAGTGGGACGATGGACAGGAAGACAGGGAAGGTCATGGCGGCCAGCATGGTGTTGTAGATCAGCCGGTTTCCGAGGAATTTGAACCTCGCCAGCGCGTATGCCAGCATTGCGCCGAGCAGCATGACCAGCACCAGGGCGCAGCCAACAACTACCACGGTGTTGAAGAAGTATTTGCCAATGCCAACATCGCTCCACGCTTTCACGTAGTTGTCGAAGTTCCACTGCGCGGGCAGGCCGAATGGTGAGGCAAAAATCTCCGAGGTGGTTTTGAAGCTGCAGAGCAGGGTCCACGCGAAGGGGACGATGACAGTGATCGTCCAGATGCTGAGCAGGGTGTGGCTGACTCCTGCGACAACCTTGTCGCCCGTTGTCGAGCGATGTGATCGGTTTCGCCCGATTGTGGCTGGCGCCGCTGTTGTGGCAATAGTAGTCATGCGCGATCAGTCCCGTCGTCGCGGCCCCGAGCGAGCCGGAAGATCAAAGCGATAATCCCCGCGTAGGCCAGGGTGACGATTGCGAGGGCCACCCCCTGTGCGGTGGAGTAGCCGAACTTCCCCTTGAAGAAGGCTGTGTTGTAGAGGTTCTGGGTCATCGTCCAGGTTGAGTAGTCCGGGCCACCGAGCGGGTTCAGGGCGACCATATAGATGAAGGCATCGATGGCCATCAGGCCGAGGTAGATATAGCCGGTTTGCAGCGAACTGAGCATATTGGGCAGGGTCACGGAGATGGCGCTGCGGAAACGTCCGGCGCCGTCCATCCGGGCAGCCTCGTAGAGTTCCGCCGGGATGCCCTTGATGGCAGCTACGAACAGGACAGTGTAGAAGCCGATCGATCCCCAGATGATCACCATTATTGAGGCGGGCATGGCTGTGTCGACCTTGCCGAGCCAGGGGAACCCTTGAAAGTCGAACCCGAGAGCGCTCAACAGGCCGTTGAGCAGGCCGCGCTGTGGGTCATAGATCTGGGACCAGATGATGCCGATTACGATGGCCGGGACGCAGTAGGGGAAGAAGGAAACTACCCGGTAGAAGCCGGAACCCTTGAGTCCCTGGATGCGACCGGTGGACGGTCCGCCGGTGGTCACCACAGCGGCGATGACGAACGAGCACACCAGCGTGATGGTCGGGACGACTGCAGCGAGGATCACCGAGTTCCGCAGCGACTTCATAAAGAGCGGGTCGGAGAACATGGCGGCGAAGTTGGTCAGGCCGACGAAGTTCATGTCTGGGGAGTATCCGGCCCAGTCGGTGAGCGCGTAGTAGAGCGCCTGCACCAACGGAACCAGTTCGAAGAGGGTGAAAACCGCCAGCGGCAGTAACACGAACACGGCCATGAAGCTGGCCTTGTCGAAAGTGAGGCGGCGGCGCCGCCGGACGGCCTTTGGGGGGCTGTCCGGCGACACCGTCGCAGTTGGTTTTGTCATCTCAGGAGTAGTCGTAGACCATCTTGGTGATGGACGTATCGGCTGCTGCGGCTGCGGACAGTTCCTCTTCACCGGCAATGAACTTCTCGGCGGTGATGGAGCCGTCCAAGAACGACGCCCACAACACGGAATCCTGAATGCCGTAGTAGATGGAGTAGGTGTCGCCGATCCAGGCGAAGACGTTGGAGCCAGCGGCGGACATGGCACTCATGGACGACGCGAGTTGCGACGATCCCCACCCGTCAGCCGGAATCTCGGCTGTCTTGACGACCGACAGTGAACCGGTGGTCTTCGAGAAGTTGGTCGCGGCCTCCTTCGAAAGCACTGCCCGCAGGAACTCCTTGCCACCTGCCGGGTTCGCACCATCCTTCGTGACAGACAGCGGCTCTGCGCCCGATGCTTGGATGGCTTCGTACGGCATGGCTGCGGTAGCCGGGTCCAACAACGGGAATGGCGTGATGGTCATCTGGAAGTCGGGAGCGGTGGCATCCTTCATCTCGGATTCGAGCCAGGAACCGCTCGGGTACAGCAGGGCCTTCTGTTCTTGTGAGAACTGGGCCTGGGCCTGAGTGAACTGGGTGCCCGAGCCGCCGGGAACCATGCAGCCGTCCTTAATGAGCGCTTCGAGCTTCGTCAGGGCATCCTTGACTGCTGGCGCAGACCAGGCGCCGGGCTTCAGGTTGGCGATGTCGTTCATGACGCCGATGCCGCCCTGTTTGATGGCGGAGTCCAGTACCAGCCAGCCGTAGTAGCTGACGGCTTCCTTGCCGAACGTAAAGAGATACTTGTCCTTTGCCTTGGCTGCGGTGCAGAGCGTCGCCAGGTCGTCCCACGTCTTGGGGGCCTCCCAGCCGTTGGCCTCGAATAGCGTCTTGGAGTGGAACAGTCCAAACACCGTCAAAGCGTAGTTCAGTCTGATGAACTTACCATCGGATGTGCCGGCCTTGTCGACTCCCCCGAACACGGCGTCGGAAATCTTGTCACCGTCATAGTTTGTGGCTGCCCACAAGTCGTCCAGAGTCTCCAACTGGTCAATAATCGAGGCAAATGGGATGGCATCGGCACCAGTGTTGTCGATGACATCCGGCGGGTTCTTCGCCACGAAGCGCGGCTGTAGCTCTGTCATGAGTTTGGTCGTGGGCGTCACAGTGAACGTGACATCGGACAGATTCTTCTGTGCGGCGGCAGCAGCGAAGCTGAGCCATTCGGTTCCGAAGCCACCGTCGAAGCCGTAGACCTCGACGCTAGACCCGGGGGCTACTCCGAACGGGTTGTTGGCGTCGGTGCCGGGTGCGGATGCACTGGACGCAGTACTGGGCGGAGGCGATGGTTGTGCGCAGGCAACCAGCGCGAGGGCTAGGGTGCCGGCCATCGCCGCTGCGACGATGCGGCGGCGAGATATAAGGTGAATCATGGTTTTCCTTTCATAAAGTGGCATGTTCTTAATTGGATCGGGGTGGGTCTTTGGTGAGTCTTCACTGACTCTGGGCGGCAGCATTGTCGAGGTAGGCATAGGGGGAGATACGCGCTCCGAATTTCTGCTGTAGTGCCGTATTGTGCTCGTCGCCGCCGGGGACGTTGGCCGAGATGAACATGGGGGGCAGACACCCGGTCTGCCGCAGTCGGTCGGCTGTCCCGATGGTGAGAAGCTGGGCAATGTAGGCGGCTGTGATGGACGACACTGGGCCGATCTTCAAGCCATCGATCAGCGGCAGGGTGGCGTCTCCG
>JAITSW010000222.1 GCA_031287505.1 Propionibacteriaceae bacterium | reverse complement strand
CGAGGGGAGAATTTGATGTTCGGCCAGTTTGGCGGCGAGGTCGTCGTTCGATGGCAAGACGCCACAGCTGCCAGGACTCTTTACGGCAATACAAAACAATTTGCTTTTCGCTGATAGTTCTAACCGGGTCAAGTCGGAAATGTGCCCCAAAGCCTACAACTGGGTAGACTTTCCAGGTCTGTCTACCTTCCAGGAGTGAATAGTGCCTGCCACGCTTGAGCAGCTGAGCCCGTCCAGGGTTAAGCTCACCATTGAAATCCCATTCGCTGATCTTCGCCCCCACCTTAATAAGGCTTACCAGGACATCGCCGCCCAGGTGAGTGTTCCCGGATTCCGCAAGGGCAAGGTGCCGCCGGCAATTATCGATCAGCGCGTCGGACGCGGCTATGTGTTGCAGGAGGCGATCAACGCCGCGTTGAGCCCGGCATATGCCCAGGCTATCGCGGAAACCGAGATCACGCCGCTGGATCAGCCGGATATCGAAATCACCAAACTCGAGGATAACGATTTGGTCGAATTCACGGCCGAGGTAGATGTTCGCCCCGATTTCGATCTTCCAGATTTCTCCGCGCTGGAGGTCACCGTCGATGCGCTACCCGACACGCAGGCCGAGTTGGAAAGCCGTCTCGAGCTTTTGCGCGAGCGCTTTGCCACCAGCGTTGAAGTTGAGCGGGCAGCCGCCGTGGGCGACTTGGCCAATATTTCTTTGCAGGCTCGCCAAAACGGCGAGGTCATCGAAGATGGCACGTCTGAGGATGTCATCTACGTCGTTGGCAACCAAGACATGCTCGAAGGGCTCAGTGACGCCGTCGTCGGGTTGGGTGCCGGTCAGAGCAAAGAGTTCAAAGCTTCCCTAGTGGGCGGTTCGCATGAGGGGGAGGAAGCTGACATCACCGTCACGGTCAATAAGGTGAGCGAACGTACCTTGCCCGAGGTTGACGACGAATTTGCCTCATTGGTTTCCGAGTTCGACACCGTCGCCCAGATGCGCGAAGACCTGCAAACCAAGATCGTGGAGGCGGCCCGCATCGAGCAAATGTCGCAAGGGCGCGATCGCGTCATTGACCAGCTGGTGGCCAAGACTCAGTTCGAGCTTCCCGAGCGCACTGCCGAGAACGAAATAGCCGATCGGAAAGCGGGCATTAACAACCAGCTTAAGCAGGCTGGGCTAACGTTGGCCACTTACTTAGAGCGGGCTGGGGAATACACCCAGGCGCAAAGCGAGGAAGAATTCTGGGCGCAATTAGAAGAGAGTGCCCGCAAGTCCCTCAAGGCCCAGCTCATCCTCGACAAGATCGTCGAGGAGGGCAGTGTCGAGATCTCCGAGAACGACCTTGGCCGCATGCTGGTAAGCCGGGCTATGGAGAACGGCAGCACCCCTGAGCAAGAGGCGCAGCACATGGTCGAGCACAACCACTTCAACGAGTGGGTCAGCCAGATTCGCCGCAACAAAGCTTTGGAAACGGTAATCGCCGCCGCAACGGTGAAGGACGAAAACGGCAACATCGTCGACATAGCTATTCCGGTGCCTGAGGAGGATATCGACGAGGACGAAGGGGAAGCCTAGTATTCAGCCTTTCAGACGGTTGGTGCCAGGGTCGGTGATCCCTGCTTCCCCAAGGCTTCGCCATTAAATGGACGAAGGCTTCCGGACGGTTGATGCCAGGCGCGGTGATCCCCAACGGATCGCCCCCCCTGATGCGTTTGGAGGGCGTGGAATAGTCGGCGTTTCGCGCCGGGGGGATTTCATGGAAGCATTGAGCCTATGGGTTTGCCGAAGAAGTTGTTAGGTGACGCAGAGCAAGAGTTATTGCATCTGCACACACATGCCAAGGCGTTGTTTCTTCCGGTTGCGGTGTTGTTGCTTACCTCCACGGCATTGGGGTTTGTTATCGCCTTGACGCCGGCGGAGTGGCGTCCGACCGCCACCTATATCGAAACTGCCGTGGCTTTGCTGGTGTTCGCAGCATGGGTGCTGCTGCCGTTTTTGCGCTGGCTCACCACCACTTACACCTTCACCGACCGCCGGATCATCACGCGTTCCGGCATCTTGACCAAGCGCGGTCACGATTTGCCGCTGAGCCGGATCAACAATGTCGCCTATGAGCGGGATCTGCTCGACCGCATCTTGGGGTGTGGAACACTGGTGTTGACCACGGCCGCGGAGGCACCCGTCGTGCTCAGCGACATTCCAAACGTTGAGGATGCCCACGTCATGATGACGGAGCTGCTCTTTGGCTCTGACAATCCTGACGACTCAGTGCTAGATATTTGACGTCTAGAGATCTATGGGGATAAAAACTCAGGCTTGGCGATTCGTCATCGTCGGTCTTGTCTCGGGTGTCGTGGATTTTGGCATTTTGTGGCTTTTAATGGCCTTTGGGGTCAATCACGACATCGCCAAAGGTGTTTCCTATATCTTCGGCACGCTGAGCGCCTACATGCTCAATCGTCGGTGGACGTTTGAAGCTGGCCCGAGTAAACGCCGTTTTGCGGCGGTGGCAGTGCTTTACGCGGCAGCGTTCGCCCTAAATGTGGGCGTCTTCGCGTTGCTCTACCCCTGGCTGGAGGCGATATTGCCCTGGCGGGTTGCGGCTCAGTTCCTCGGGTTTGCCTTTTCGCAGATACTGCCGACTCTGTTGAATTTCTTCGTACAGCGCTGGGTAATTTTCAAGAACGCCTGAGTTGGCAAGGCCGAGACAGCCGCCGCTATTCCCAACGTCATCCCGACTCTGCGAAGAACCGGGGCACAAGGTGGGTAACTTGACCCGGGATCAACCTCGAACCTGCGGGAAAGCTAGAGAATAGACATCTTTTCAGATTGGAGGAGCACCCCTGATGCGGTGGGCTCGGCGCTGGGCTGGACGGAATAAACTCCCGGCCCCTCTTTCTCGGCAATGAAATTCATGATCTTGCCGTCCACGTAATGTATGGCAGCGCCGTCATCGGCGGCATAGCCGCCAGGCAGCTCACCTGTTGCGACAGCCTCGGTGTAGGCCGGCGCCCGGAGTTCTTCACCGTCAAAATGCGAACAGAACGAGCCGGGTAGCAGTCCTAGGCCGCCTGTCCAAACTGCGGGCACGCCGAAGGTATCGGTAATGGTGCCCTCAAAGAAACAGGATCCCCCGGCGGAGATACCGCCGATCACCAGGTCGTCTTTTGCCGCCACCCGCTCCTTTACGATCAAGTCAGCTCCATGGGCTTGCCACAGTGCCATCAGATTCACGGTGCTGCCGGCACCGATCAAGATTAGGTCGGCCTCGCGAAGGCGATTGAGCGAAGGGCCGGCATTGCGCCACAAGGTGAGCACCGTCGGGTGCACGTGTAGCTTGCCGTAAGCCGTTAAAAATTGGTTCACATAGCGCGGATCGTCGGCAGATGCCGTCGGGGCGAAGCACACCTTCGGAGAAGTCTTTCCGGTGAGCTCTAGCAAGAAGGTGTCCAACGAAGTGGGTTGGCCGTCTTTCGACATAGAAAACCCGCCGCCGCCAGCCGCAACAAGATGTGAAGTCATGGGTGAATTGTCTCACGGTTAGCACGAGATAACTAGAAGGCACCTCCGTTCTAGCTGCCAAAGGCACTGCGGGGCGCTAAATACTATGCTGGGCGACGTACGATAACTGAAAGGACGCTGATGAGCCGGAAACCGCGAGTCGGAATAATCATGGGATCGGATTCGGATTGGCCGAAGATGAAAGCTGCCGGGGAAGCCTTGGCGGAGTTTGGCATCGCTTGGGAGGCGGACGTTCTTTCCGCACACCGGATGCCCGTCGAAACCTTGGACTATGCGAAGACGGCCGCCGAGCGCGGCATCGAGGTAATCATTGCGGGTGCCGGGGGGGCAGCCCACCTTCCAGGGGTTCTGGCAGCTGGGACGCCGCTGCCGGTTATCGGGGTGCCGGTCGCCCTAAAGAATCTCGACGGCCTGGATTCGCTGCTCTCTATCGTTCAGATGCCGGCTGGCGTGCCGGTGGCAACCGTGGGGGTTGACAATGCCCGCAATGCCGGGCTGTTGGCAGTGCGCATCTTGGCTGCCGGCGATCCGGCTTTGCGCGAAAAGATTGTGGAATTTCAGGCGACGATAAAAGCCCAGGCGCAGGCAAAAGGTGCAATTGTCCGCGATCAAGTGCTGTAGATACTCCCTCGCTCGGCGTGCCTGAGGGATATTTGGGTCGGGGTCTGGCCATACTAGAAAGGTGAGTTCCCCGTCACAGCCTCCATCCCCTGCCAGCCGTTCTGCGGGTATAGCTTTGCGTCGCGGACTGGCTCTGGTGCTGTTCGACCTCATCGCTCCGGGCTCGGCTCAGATAGCGGCCGGCAACAAGCATGCCGGACGTCCGGCATTTCGGCTCTGGCAGGCCAGTGTTGCCATGGTGCTGCTTTTGCTGGTTGTCGCCCTGATAGCCCCGGGTTTCTTGAGCATGGTTTACTTCAACCCCATCACGCTGACAATCCTGGCCTGGGGGGTTCCGATCATCGGCATCGGCTGGGGACTGCTCCTGCTTGACGCTTGGCGCATCGCCAACCCGCGTCAAATGAGTGCCAAGGGCAAAGTGTTTTCCGGCTCGCTGGCCTTGGTTTTGGCCTTTGCGGTGACGGGCACCTCGGTAGTCGCCTATGGCTTCTTTGATGGGCAGGCCTCCTTTGTGGGGGATGTTCTCCAAGGTGGCGGCGCAACCGAAGTCCAGCAAGGGCGATACAACATTTTGCTGCTCGGCGGGGATGCCGCCGGTTCGCGTCCGGGCATTCGTCCAGACTCTATGACGGTCGCTTCCATAGACGCCGCAACTGGCCGGACGGTGCTGTTCAGCTTGCCGCGCAACTTGCAGAGGGCGCCGTTCCCCAAAGATTCACCTTTGTATTCGAAATACCCAAATGGTTACTGGTGCAAGAGCCAAGAATGCCTGCTCAATGCGGTCTATACCCTCGCAGATAACAACAAGAAGCTCTTCCCAGGCGACAAATATCCTGGAGTCACCGCTACTGCCGGCGTGATCGAAGAGATTCTGGGATTGAAGATCAATTACTGGGCTATGGTCGATCTCAGCGGTTTTAGGCACTTGATCGACGCCTTGGGCGGTATTCGCCTAGACATTGGCAAGCGCGTGCCGATTGGCTCTTTGAACTCCAAGAAGGGCGTTTACGGTTGGATTGAACCAGGAAAGAATGTTCATTTGGATGGGTTCAACGCGCTTTGGTTTGCCCGTTCCCGCGAGTATTCCTCTGATTACGAACGCATGGTGCGGCAAAAGTGCGTGATGAACGCCATGGTCAAGCAGCTTGACCCGGTGCAGGTCATCACCAACTTCAACGACATCGCCAAGGCGTCCGGCAAGACGGTGGCCACTAATCTGTCGGCAGATCAGATCCCGACAATGCTGACGTTGGCGACCCTGATGAAGGATTTGCCGATGGCTTCGGTGAGTTTCACACCGCCGCTGATCAAGCCGGTAAAACCAGATTTCGAGAAGATCCGTGCCGTGGTAGCCGACGCTATCGCCGAATCTGAAGCCAAAGACGAGGCGGCGACGGCTCAGCCAAGCGCTTCCCAGCCGAGTGCCCCGGCAAACGGCAGCGCTTCGGCCAAGCCCAAACCAAAGCCCTCAGCTTCGTCCTCCAAAAACCGCACCGACGATCTAGACGACATCTGCAAGGTTTCGAAATAGCCTAGTCGGTTCCAAGCCGGCTAATCGATCCGCTGGGTGGCCCAGATTCCGGGTAAGACCCGGATGGCGCTGAAGAGGCGCTGGGAGATGGAGTTTAGTCAAGGCTTCCGGTGCCGAGAATGTTGTAAACCCACTGCCCTATGGCGCTGGCGGTTTCGCGTCCGGTGTCAAAATCAGGAGTGCGGCTCATGATGGCCAGCCGGTAATGGCGCCCTTCCCCTTCGAGTTGCCCCATTGAGTTTACCGCCCACAGGCCATCAGACGACTTGAACTGCACCCAGCCGTTCTTGAGGTGGACTTCGAGGGCGTCTTTGGCAGTTTCCGCATTCAAGCGGGGAGTGCCGACGCCCCAAGTTTGGTCTTCTTTCACTTCGGCCATCAGGTTGAAGACGAATTCTCGGTCGCTATCGGGCAGTGCCGCGTTTCCCTCTGCCAGCGCGGTGACCAAAGCGACCTGGTCTTCCGGGGTGGTCCACGTCCACGACCAATCAGGTTTGCCATCTTGGCGATGGGTGTTTTCCATCCCCAAATCTGCAGCCAGAGCTTGGTAGGCATCTGCCCCGCCGGCATACTCCCACAGCGTTGAAGCAGCGTCATTGTCAGATTCCCGGATGGCTTTGGCGGCCAATTCCAGCTGTTCATTGGTAGGTGTGCCACCATCGGCGGCGGCTTTGCGCAGCGCCATCAGCACGATCATCGGTTTGATCATGGACGCGTTTTGGGAAGCGTATTCGCCGTTGTGGCTGTAGGTTTCCCCGCTGTTGAGGTCAAGGATGAAAACGCCAAGTTTGTCACTGCCGTTTGCGATGATCTTGATGGCTTCGTCTAGCTGGGCGCGAATCGACCCGGTGGGGGACGTTTTAGGCACCGGCACCGAGGTAGAACAGCCGACGAGCAACGTCAGCGCCAACGCTATTCCGAGAAAGGATCGTCTGTGTAAATCTGCCATGCTGCCCTCCGCGTCGAACAAATTGCCTTCAAGCAGGATACTTCATTACGCGCTGGGCAACTTTGTCGTAGGCTCTTCACATGCGATATGTGGTGATAATGGCAGGTGGAGTGGGCACAAGGTTGTGGCCGCTTTCTAAGCAGGGGACGCCCAAACAGCTGCTCCCGTTGATCGAGGGCAAGTCTTTGCTCCAAAAAGCTTTCGACCGGGCAGCGGCTTTGGTGCCCGCCGAGCAGGTCTTGGTGGTGACCGGCGCTGCTTACGTTGACGAGGTTGCCAGGCAGATTCCCGGCTTGCGTGCCGAGAATATCTTGGGCGAGCCGGAAGGGCGCGATTCGCTGAATGCCGCAGCTTGGCCGGCGGCGGTATTGCAAGCTCGCGACCCAGAAGCGGTCATCGCGCAGATTACGGCAGACCAGCTCATCGACCCGATGAAGAAATTCGTCAAGTCTTTCGAGAAGGCCTATGCCCTGGTGGAGGCCGACCCAAATGTGTTTGTCACCTTGGGCGTCGTCCCCACTCATCCGCACACCGGCTTTGGGTATATCCGACGCGGCGATAAAATCCCGGATGTCAAGGGTGCCTTTGAGGTGGCCAAATTCGTCGAAAAGCCCAAGCGCAAGGTGGCTGAGGAGTATTTGGAATCTGGCAAATACTGGTGGAATGCCGGGCTCTTTTGCTGGAGGGCGTCCACTTTCTTGCGCCAATTGAAGAAGTATTTCCCACAGTCTTACGACGGCGTCACCGAGCTTGCCGCCCACCCGGGGAAACTCAACGAGGTCTTCCCAACGCTCAAGCGCACTTCTATCGACTACGGGATTATGGAACCCATCTCCAATGAAAAGAAGAGCGATGTAAAAGTTGCCGTGGTGGCATTGAATGTAGATTGGCGGGATGTGGGCGGCTACGGTTCCCTGGCCGACATTCTCGATTCTGATGTGGACGGCAACGCCATCGCCGGTCTGAGTGTCACCGTCGATTCATCCGAGAACATCATTATCAACGAAGATCCGAACGCGGTTGTCGGGGTTGTCGGGGTTTCCGGCCTGGTGATCGTCCGCACCAAAGACGCCACTCTCGTCGTCCCGGTGGCGAAAGCCGAGCGTATCAAGAAACTGGTCTCGAAGCTATCGGATAAGGCTGGCCCTGAGTTCGTGTAGTTATCTTGCCATTGCCGATCAACGTAGCTGTTTGAAATATAATGAAGAAGAACGCAATGCAATGCCGTCTCATTTTATGATAACGAAAATCTCGAGTTGACGCGTTTCCACATAGGGCGTGTACTGTTGTCTAATCACATCCATGTGATTTAGTCCGCGACAGATTTCAAGCAAGGGGGAAAATGTCACAGGTGACTTTGGTCGTCATTGACGACAGTGCCCCCAATTGGCGCGAGCGTGCCTTTTGCGCGCAGACAGATCCAGAAGCCTTCTACCCTGAAAAGGGCGGCTCTACCCGGGAGGCCAAGCGTGTCTGCCTCTCTTGCGAAGTCCGTTCTGAATGCCTTGAGTTTGCCTTGGCTCACGATGAGCGCTTTGGTATCTGGGGTGGTATGTCAGAGCGTGAACGCCGACGCCTGAAGAAGAGCATAAGCGCGTAGGCATAGGAAGTGTAAGGGGCGGTGGCCAAGCGAAAGCCCTAGACTTGTCTGCTGTGAGTGCTGATCCCGATCTTGGCGAGTTGTGGGCTTGGCTACGTGACGCGGAGCAAAGCCAAAGCGCAAACCTGGCTAGTATCACCGTAACGGCGATTATTATTCCCACCCATACCCCGGGTAACGCCCCCGACCCGGCGTCGCTAAAATCTACCCCGGCAGAGATTGCCATACGCAAAGGTACTGCCAAGCCAGACGTCATCGTCCGCGGCGACCTGGGCACCCAGGTGGCTACCGATTGGGTTTGGA
>JAITSW010000139.1 GCA_031287505.1 Propionibacteriaceae bacterium | reverse complement strand
AGAAAACTTCCGAAGAATCTTCGGAACCACTGCCGAAAACTGTCTGATTCTCCGAACGAAACACCCGCAATACGAAGAATCTTCGGCGGCAAGCCGCCGAGTGCTCAGCATCTAGCTCCCAAAGGCTTCCCAAACCGGATGGGCCGACGGCGACTTCTTTACACAACGCGACTGAAGCGAACAAGACGACCCACCACGCCGCTCGCCCACCAGCTGCCCTTTGCAACACCGGGCTATCAACATCACCCACCTCTTGCACAGAGTTCGCGCAAAACCATGTGAGCCTCCAATCGGGTTCGAACCGATGACCTTCCGCTTACAAGGCGGATGCTCTACCAACTGAGCTATAGAGGCGCGGGTAAGGATTCTACCGGGTTTGGGCTGCTGGCGAAATCTCGGCTCAGGCCGGCTGCCGACAGGAAGACTGTGCCTTCGCCGCCGATAGCCACGTCTTGGTCTTGGGCGGAGATGAAGAGGGCTTTGCCCTGGTTGAGGTCGGCCTTCTCGGCGGTCGAGTTAATAGACGCGCTGCCGGCGACGGTAAATGCGATTCGGGCGGTGTCCGGCGCTGGAAGGGGGATTTGCCCATGCCCGGATTCCAATTCCAAGCGCCACAGGGCAAATTCGGGGCAGGAGGATGGATAGCGGAAGACCCCTGGGCGCTCTTTGACGGGCTCCAAGATTGGCACTGGGGCAGGGTCGAAGTTGACGACGCGGACGAGCTCGCCCACGTCGATGTGCTTGGCCGTGAGCCCGCCGCGGATGACGTTGTCCGAGTTGGCCATTAGCTCGATGCCGGTGCCGCGCAGGTAGACGTGCATCTGTCCAGGTGCGATGTAGAAAGCCTGGCCAGGCAGCAAGGTGATCCGATTGAGCAGCAGGGCTGCGATGATGCCGCGATCACCTGGGAAGACGTCGTCTAGGTGCAAAATATCGCGGGCGAAAACCCCAACCGGCCCTTCGTCTTGGGAATGCCGGATGGCTGCCGAGCCGAGGATATCGAGCAAATGCGCGCGTTCGCCCTCCAGTGTCAAGGTGTCCAAAAACACCTCTGCCAGGGCAGCGGCACCCCGGCGTTCGATAAGCGGCCCGAGCACGGACGCCAGATCGGCGGCGATTCCCAGGCCGTCAAATAGCCGGGCTGTCTCTATCGGATCGCGGAAACCGCTCAGTGCCTCGAAGACGTCCAAGGCCACAAAGATCTCTGGCTTTGGACGGTTATCCCGGTAAATGCGATTTGGGTCGTCCAGCGGCACCTTGGCAGTGTTTTCCCTAGTGAAACCGTCAATTGCCTGCTCTGCGCCGGGATGTGCCTGTAACGAAATCGGATGCTGCGCCGAGAGGACTTTCAGCAGATACGGAAGCCGGCCGCCAAAGGCTCCGCGCACCTGGTGTTCCAGCATTTCGGGATGTTTGGAAAGCACCTCGTAGAGCGTGCCTTGGCTGGTCGTCGACGAGGAAAGCTCGTGTGAGCCTAGCCAATACTCGGCGTAGGGCTCATCGTCAGGCTCGGTGCCAAGCAACTTGGGGATGGCGTCTTTGGTTCCCCAATCGTAACGGTGTGGTACACCCAGGAGCTCTAGCATCTCTTGACCTGTCCGTAATTTTTTATGCCGCTCTTGAACCTTATCAGCAGTGACTTCTCGCGGATAGCCAGGTGAAGCTGTCGGAATTGTGTGAATTCCTGTCAAACAGCTGTGTTATCCACGTCTGCCAGCCTTGCCCACATGCGATACCAGCCGGATCAGCGTCTTGCGAAAATCTGTGTAAGGCGGGTAGACGATGCGCAGCGTATCGGGCAGAAGGGGCTTTACCACCATCGGCTTGCGGTGGGTGAACGTGTCGAAGGTATGGCGGCCGTGATACATGCCCAAACCGCTATTCCCGGTTCCCCCGAAGGGCAGCCGAGACGAGGCCAGATGGCCGTTTGCCACGCCTACCGCCAACGAGCCGGAATTCGTCAGATAGCGGAACTGCGCGCGCACCTTCCGGCTGCGGGAGAAGATGTAAAGGGCTAGCGGACGGGGCCGGGCGTTGATGAACTTGATCGCCTCCAGGGCATCCTCCACCGCCAGTATTGGCAGGATCGGCCCGAAGATCTCTTCACCCATGATCGGCGAATCAGGCGGCACGTCGCCGAGAATGGTGGGCTCGATATAGCGAAGCCCCCGGTCGCGCCGTCCGCCTTGGAGAATCGTCCCGCTGGAATCAACCAAGTCGATGATGCGGTCGAAATGCCGCTCGTTGACAATCCGCGCGTAATCCGGGCTCTGGGATGGATCGGCGCCGTACATCCGCGTCGCCGCCGCGTGCAACTGGGCAGCCAGGGGTTTGACCAAGTCTTCGGTGGTGAGGATGTAATCGGGAGAGACGCAGGTCTGCCCGGAATTCGTGAAGCGGCCCCAGGCGATGCGGTCGGCGGTAGCGCGCAAATTGGCCGACGAATCGACGAACACCGGAGACTTGCCGCCCAACTCCAAGGTAATCGGCGTGAGGTATTTCGCAGCTGCCGCCATGGTGATTTTGCCCAACGACGGGGAGCCGGTAAAAAAGATGTGGTCGTATTTCTGCGCTAGCAGCGCCGTATTCATCGCGGAGCCGCCGGTGAGAATCTGCACTATGCCAGGGTCTAGATAGCGCGGGATCAGATCAGCGATCAGCTCGGACGTCTTGGGCGAATGGTTGCTGGGTTTGAGCAGCACCCTATTGCCGGCCGCAAGCGCCCCGCCCAGTGGTTCGAGGAGCAGCAATACGGGGTAATTCCAGGGGGAGACGATTAGCACGACACCCTTGGGTTCCTTGACGACTTTGCCGACCGCTGGCTGCAGCAAATACGGCAGCGCAACCGGGCGCGGAAGCATCCAGCCGCGCAGGCGGCGCAGCGCGAAGTCAATCTCGGAAATAGCCAGGTTGATTTCCATCAAGATGGTCTCAGACTGCGCCTTTGAGATGTCGGCATGGACGGCGTTCGCCAGGTCGTCGGCATTGTCTTTGATCAGCGAGCGCAAAGCCTGAAGCTGGCGTATGCGCTGGCGATACCCCGGATAGGGCTGGGCCTCGTAGGCGCTGCGAAGCTTGGCCACCGCCTGTTCGGCGGCGATTCGGATGTCGTGGGGTACTTGGATTTCAGTCATTCGGCTCCTTGCCCATGCGCCTTCCAGAAGGATATCGATCCGGTGGTTTGCCAGAGCCATCACGTTACCGAACCAAGCCGTGTTCTCTGCTTGCCTTGCCTTTTTTGGTATTCGCAAGCGCAAATAGCGAGTGGAAAAAGCCCTTGGCGCGACTTGGAGCACTAGTATCGAGGAGTCACCATTTGGGATGCGACACAAAGGAGTGGGCTGACTCATGGCACCAACCCGGCCGGAGAGCGTTTGGACTAACACTCAGGAAGCGGCCCGGCGGCAACTTCGCCGCGTTTTGGCCGCCCAAGAAGCTCCGCCGCAGATCTCCGCTCCAATCTGGGAGAGCTTTGTGTCGGGCTATCTGGCCCACCGGGCCGATCTAGAGCACGCGGCATTCGCGCCGCCTACCCTGGGAGCCCAAGTAGCGCGGCACTTTGCCTTGGGACGCGTCCGTCCGGCCCAGGAAGACCTGGTGGATATCAGTTTTGGCCAGGCCGACCATCCATCGGCTCTGGTTCCCCCCGGATCAGCGCTGATCCAGATTGTGACCGACGACCGGCAGTTCTTGGTCGACACGTTGGTGATGGAGTTTCGGCGTCAAAACTGGACGCTGAGCAGACTGGAACATCCGCAGTTTCACGTTATCCGCCACCAAGGGGAGTTCCAGCGGCTGGCCGGGGCGGGGGATCGTGCCGAA
>JAITSW010000132.1 GCA_031287505.1 Propionibacteriaceae bacterium | reverse complement strand
GATGCGTGCTGTTATCAATAAGATGGTCACCGAAGAGGATCTCTTGCGCACGGTGGCCACGGCTTTCGAACGCGGCTGGCGGTCGGTGAAGCTTTATTTCATGTGCGGTTTGCCCACCGAAACCGACGAAGACATGCTGGCGGTTGCGGCGCTGGCCGCAAAAGTCATTGAGACTGGACGCCGGGTGAGCGGCACCCGCGACATCAAGTGCACGGTGAGCATCGGCGGTTTCGTGCCCAAAGCCCACACGACTTTCCAGTGGGCAGGCCAGGCTGCAGCCGATACCATCGACCACCGGCTGCAGGTGCTGAAAGAGGCCGTTATCGCTGATCGCCGCTATGGCCGGGCGATTAACCTGCGCTACAGCCGGGGCAAATCTGGCGTCATCGAAGGGCTGCTTAGCCGTGGCGACCGGCGGCTGTCGGCGGTGATCGAAGCCGTGTGGCGGGCCGGGGGAGTGTTCGATGGTTGGATAGAGCATTTCAGCTACGGGCGTTGGGAACAGGCTGCCGGGGAGATCCTGCCAAGCCTGGGCTTAGACGTCGACTGGTACACCACCCGAGAACGCACCCGCTCCGAAGTGCTGCCCTGGCAACATCTTGACGCCGGCTTAGACGCGGATTGGCTTTGGCAAGATTGGCAAGACGCCATCAGCGGCGCCAACATCGAAGACTGCCGCTGGGCCGGCTGCAACGACTGCGGCGTCTGCGACGAGTTCGGCACCGAAATCCAAATCGGCCCCACCGGTCGTGTCCTGCTGCCCTTGGCCACCCGCCCGTAGCAATCTATTTCGGCTCCGGCTGTCTCCCGTCGCCGCCCTCCGGCTCTGAATGGTACGGTACTAAGCCAAAACGAAATGGTACGGTATTATCGCAAACGTTCACAAAGGACCGTCCCCAGGTCTAGTTGGAATGAGACTTCTGGCAGCACGGCTACCACCCACATCTTGAAACCCGGAATTAGGTGGCTGCACTCGCAGAGCCTTAATGAGCACCTGTGTATGGCAACTGCTCGACTGCTGGGCGTAAATGCCGCCAAGACGGAATACCGCGTCTTTGACGGTGAGCTTGCGGTGGTGGTGGAACGCTACGACCGGCGGGTTGATGAATCTGGAACGGTAGTCCGCGAACACCAAGAGGACATGTGCCAAGCCCTGTCGGTGCTCGCTAGGTATAAGTATGAAGATGAAGGCGGCCCCGGGGCGGCTCAAATAGCTGATCTCCTGCGCGATATCGCCGCTCAAGACGATGTTTGGCGATTCATCGAGGCATTGGCGTTCAACTATCTCATTGAGGCTCCGGACGGGCACGCGAAGAATTTCTCGATGCTGCTGCCGCAAAATGGAATATATCCCTAGCGCCCCTCTACGACATCGGGAGTGTGCTTCCCTATGATTACGAGCCGGGGACGAAGAACTCTAAGGTGGCTATCTCTATTGGCGGAGCATCAGCCCTTGCCGGTGTGACGCGCAAAGACTTCAAGAATCTTGCGATGATGGCCGTGATAAGCGCCGACCGCTACCTAGGCAGGGTGCAAGAACTTGCCGACAATCTCCCAGATGCGCTAGCCACAGCCATAAATGCAACTCCCGAGGCAGTCGGCAGCGAGTTGGCCGGCAAATTTCAGGCAAGGCTGGCTGGCTATCTTCGCGACGCTGGCTTCAGGCAAGATTAGCTGGCTATCTTCGCGACGCTGGCTTCAGAAATGAGCTATAACCAAGCGAATCCCATGAGGTTCCCCAGTCGCGTCCACTTGCCCTTTGTGCTCGTTCCCGTGTGGATGCTGAGATGGTTGGAGCGCAATTAGTATAGAAATCTGGACACTATGTCCAGAAACTAGTAGACTTTATGTATGGTTTGGCAAGTGCAAGAGGCAAAACAGCATTTGAGTGAGGTTATTGCCCTGGCGATTAGTGAGGGTGAGCAGGTAATTACGAAGCACGGGAAACCAGCTGTGGTGGTTGTCAGTTTTGATGAATATCGCCGCTCGGAGAGTCAGGCAAAACTGAGCTATAACCCGCTGGTGCGGTTTGGCCCAGATGACGACCCGTTTACTCCCGGAGGGCACATAGACTGCCAAGAGTTTTACGATGCCCTAAGTGACATTCATGAAGAGAACCGTTTGCGTCCAGCGCGCGAATTGCCTTTTTCGCAGTGGCTGGCAGACGATGAAGAAGCCGATGGCGAAAACGATATTAAGGGAGAACGTGGCTAAATGAAGTATCTCATCGATACGAATGTCGTCTCCGAGCCGACAGCTAGGTATCCGAATCTGGGTGCTCTGAGGTGGATGGCTGAGCTGGGGGTGGATAACTGCGCGATTTCTGCGATCACCCTAGGGGAAATACTTATTGGCATCATGGCTTTGCGTCGTCGCGGATCCTCTAAGCGTTTGACGCAATTGACGAAGTGGGCGGGAGACGTTGAAAAGGCTTATCAGGGCAGGATTATTCCGATTGATGCACAAGTCGCCCGTACATGGGGAAATCTATATGTCGGCCGCACGCTGCCATTAAACGACTCTCTGGTTGCTGCAACGGCTTTGACTCACAACCTCACACTTGTCACACGAAATGTCAAGGACTTCCTGGATATTCCCATCACCATTATTAACCCTTTTGACGCCGGCAATGACGACAAAACTCGCTGAGCACTTACTGAGGCGGTGCTGATGCCTGCCAGTGCCGTTGCATTGCACACAGCCACTGCGAAGCTTCCGATTCTTGACTTAGTTTTTGCCAAACGCGATCTGATTCTCCGCATAGCGAAGATGGATCATATAGAAGGAGTGTCAGTTTTCGGGTCTGTTGCGCGTCGCGAGGAGCAGGCGTCGAGCGATATTGATTTTCTTGTCGATCCTGCCGATGATGCGTCTTTGTTTGACATCGCCCAGTTTGAATTGGACATGGAGGCGCTTTTCGATCGCTCAGTCGATGCCGTGTCTAGTCGCGCACTCAGTGCCGAAAAACACGCCGATATCCTCCGTGAAGTGGTGGCCTTGTGACTATGGATAAGTCTGAACGCATAGATAGGTGGCTGGTAGGTTTGGAAGCAACTCTTGCGGAGGCTGAGGTTCTTGTTTCTCGGGGGCACTTGGCCTATCAGCAGGATTCTGCCCTGCCGCTGGCCTTCGAAGCCCTTTCGAATCGAGTTGGTGAGATTGCCAAACGCCTCGTGAATGCCGATTCAGACCGGTTTTGGCATCCGATTTGGAAACAAGCAGCCCCGCCAACGGTGGGGCTTGTGACAGACATCCGAACCTGCATAATAGAAATCCCCGAGAAGGAGAAAACCCCAACAGAACAGCCACACCGCCAGGTGTGCCAATCCAATTCAAAGCAGTCATTGTTGACGCGGACAACGCCCGCCTCAACAATGCCCTCATCCCGTTCTGAGAAAAACGGCCAAATATCGAGCGCAACCAAAGTGAATCGTTACCGGTTTTGTGCCGTTTCTATGTGTGTTCCATCACCGGTTGAGATGGATGTTGATCTGCATCGATGTAGCCCTTTTGGTAAGCAATTTCTTCCAAAGCCCCTACTAGAACGCGAGCAACATGACAACAGATAGTGCAGCAGATAGGCTTTACCTGTGACACTTTCTGCTGATTCGAAGTCTTGGCCAGACCTTATCACCTATCAGGCGCTGGCTAAAACCGATCTGTCACGCCATCACTTGGAGAAACTCATCGCAGCAGGGAAATATGAACGACTTGCTCCGGGGGTCTTCGTCCACTCGGGTGTCACAGACGATACGACAGCAGCATGGATGGGTATTGCTTCGCGTAAACCGACCGCTACCGTGTGCTTGATTAGTGCCGCGTCCATCCACGACTTGACAGATGAGGTACCGCGAGCAACCGATATTGCCATCCCTCGTGGAACCCATCCGATGAAGATTGATTACCCGCCTATCATCTGGCACTCGTTTGCCTCTAACACTTTCAACATTGGACGTGAAACCTACAAGCTGCCAGGAGACATGACTATTGGAATGTACTCGGCAGCCCGAACCGTAATCGATTTGTTCAAGCTCCGACATGACAAGGGTAATGACTTGGCGGTTGAGGCGCTCAAGCGTTGGCTACGTACCAGAGCCAACAAACCGTCGGTATTACTCGACATGGCGACCCATTTCCCCAACGTCCGTCCAACCATTCAGTCAACCTTGGAAATCCTGCTGTGACTCCCGCTCCCCAACACGGCACACCTGCCGGAGAGGCCACTTTGGCCATCCAAAAACTTGCCCGAAATACTGGGCAGGACGTTCAAGACCTTCTCACCATGTATGCGCTGGAAGGGCTATTGGCGCGCCTTTCTGCATCGAGTTTCAAAGATGACTTCGTTCTCAAAGGTGGAGTATTGTTGGCTGCTTTCACGCTTCGACGTCCCACAAAAAACATTGATT
>JAITSW010000013.1 GCA_031287505.1 Propionibacteriaceae bacterium | reverse complement strand
GACGCATGCCAACGGTTCCATCATGGCGCCCACCGTGGGGGCAATGCCGACAGGCAGCCGGTGAAGATTGATCGCCGGGACGATTACCGATTCCGCAAATCCGCCATCGGTGCCCGAGCCGATAGAGATCCGCTGCAAACACAGGTTGACCCGTCCTTCGCGGCAGCGGTCACAGCGGCCGCAGGTGGAAAAGAAAGACTCTGTTGCCACCGGCGCACCCAGCCAAGAGGCGTCCACGTCCGCACCGAGCTCGGCAACTACCCCGGCAACTTCGTGTCCCAAGGTAACCGGTGGCCTAGCGGGGTAGCCGCCGTCAAGAATATGCAGATCGGTGCCGCACAGGCCACAGCCGTGTACGGCAATTCGAACTGCGCCCGGCCCGGGGGCCGGTTGGTCGACATCGGTCAAAGTGAGCTCAGCGGAGTCGGTGAGCTTTCTAAGTGCCCTCATGGATTTGATAGTACATATTCACAATCGAATTGACAAGAACGCGTGTGAATGCGCATCTGGAGCGCGGCGATGCCCCTTTGTTGGCCGTAATTCTGCAACGCGGAAAACGATTTTGTATAATATTGTCTGTACATAAGCACAAATTTATGCAATCTTGGTTGGACAGCGGGTGTTTCCACCCGCGCTGTCGGGGAGTTGCGGCTGCGGCTCCAGGCAAGAGTGTTCGCTGACAAGATCGGCAGGGGACGGGAATCGCGTGGCAGTTGGGCGGAAATTCAGGCATCTGGCATCCAAGGGTCTTGCAGGACACTCATCCATGAGCTAGTATCTCTTCTAGCATATATCTTATTGTCTTTATGTAAGTACAATAAGATATATTTAAGCCCCAAGGGGAACGGCGGGGATCTGCATAGAGAAAACGCAGGTGCCGCTCCCATCCATAGAGTCGGCCAGCCATGGTCGGCAGAAAGGACAAAGATGTCCAGATTTCATAAGCTAACCGCAGTGGGCGCGCTTATCGCGTCTTTTGCGCTTCTCGCTTCGTGTACGTCGGCTCCCGAGCCTTCGGCTTCTGGCAGTTCGGCATCCGAACAGCCTCCAGCAGACCAGCCGGTGACCATTACCTATGTCGCATACGGAGGCACCGGCCAGGAGTCTCAGATCAAGGCATGGCAAGAGCCCTACACAGCGCTCAACCCGCATGTCACCTTTGCCAACACCTCTCCGCCGGATCCGGCTCAGGTAAAGGCCCAGGTCGAAGCCGGCCAGGTTACCTGGGATATGGTTACCACGGCTCCCTACCTTGCCAACCAAAACTGCGGCACCTTGTATGAAGAGTTGAACGTCCCCGATCTCGACCTCAGCCAGTTTGACGAAGGCTCAATGGGCAAATGCCACATCACCGACTTCCGCTACGCGCTGATCTTCGCCTATAACGCAGATTCTTATCCTGATCCCGCCAAGGCTCCGAGCAAGGTTGCCGACTACTTCGACACCAAGAATTTCCCCGGAAAGCGCGGCATCGTCCCCGGTATCCAAGATGGCATTCTCGAGTGGGCGTTGATGGCTGACGGCGTGGCCCCGGCTGATCTATATCCGTTGGATATCGACCGTGCTTTCGCGAAGTGGGACACCGTCAAGGCCGACACCATTTTCGCCGCGAACCCGGGTGCCCTGCTTGAAGCTATGACTTCCGGCCAGGTGGATATGTGGCTTCAGGTGAGCGCCCGCTCGCAGGTCGCCCTCGATAACGGTTTGAAATTGACGCCGGTGTGGGACAAGACTCTCAGCAGCGCTGACGGCATCGCCATCCCCAAGGGTTCGAAGAATAAAGAAGCCGTGGAGAAGTTTATGAGCTTCTTGGTAAAGCCAGAACAGTCTCAAAAGATGTCGGAACTCTCCGGAACCGCTCCGGCTAACAATCTCGCCAAGCCCAACCTGCCTGAAAACGGCGCCAAGGTTAACGCGTTCGGCGAGGCAAATACCGGCGAGCGCATTCCGATTAGCTCGGAATACTGGTCTGAGAATTTCAACACGGTTTCTGAGCGATTCACCACTTGGTTGAACGGATAACTAGAGATGACGCAGCTGTCACTACCGCGGAGGGCTCCGAATCTCAGCTGGCTATTGCTGGTGCCGGCAGTCGCCCTCATGGCGGGAGTTGTGTACGTTCCGCTGATACAAAGTGCTGTTCGGAGCTTTGGCGACCCGCCGAGCTTGCAAGAATATGCCGACCTGTTCAGCGATGGCATCACGATGACTGTTTTCTGGCGCACGCTGGGGTCAGCCGTGGTAGTGACGCTCGTCACCCTCGTCCTCGGATATCCATATGCGTATATGATGACGCGCGCCAGCGCGCGAGTCCGGGGCCTGCTAATGACCGTGGTGCTGGTGCCCTTCTGGACCTCGGCCATGGCCCGCAACTTCGCCTGGCTCATCTTGCTCGAACGCAATGGGCCGGTCGATAGAATCTTTCAGTTCTTCGGAATCCACGATGTGGTTTTCTATCAGACGACGACTGGCGTCACTATCGCTATGACCCAGGTCATGCTTCCTTTCATGGTGCTCCCGCTTTATAGCGCCTTGGCCGGCATAGACCGCAAGCTGCTCTTGGCGGCCCAAGGTCTGGGCTCTACCCCGGTCAAGGCGTTCTGGAAGGTCTTCTGGCCGCTGTCGAAGGTCGGCGTCATGTCTGGCCTGGTGTTGGTCTTTACCCTGAGTATGGGCTTCTACATCACCCCGGCCTTGCTGGGCTCACCGCAGAACTCGATGATTGCGCAGTTGATTAGCCAGCGGGCTACCCAGTTGCTTGACTTCGCCGCCGCCGGTGCGCTCGGTACGTTCGTGTTGATCGTTACCCTCGTCTTGGTCGGGATGGCGAATAGCCAAGGCGGGTCAATCTCGGCTATCAGCGTTGTGGTCAACACCGACTCGCCAAAAGGAAATGGGTAATGGCCGCAACTCTTGGCGAAACACGAACGGCACAGGCCGCGCCGCCGAAAAAACTCAAGATCAAGCCGGTAGACGCGATTCCGCTCTGGCTTCGCACCCTCGCCGCTATCGTGGGCGTCTACTTCATCCTGCCAACCTTCATCGTTATCCCGATGGGTTTTGGCGGAGCCACAACCACCTTCAAATTCCCCCCGGAAGAGTTCTCCGTCAAGCTCTTTGAGAATTTCTTCACCAATCCCGCGTGGATCGGCTCTTTGGGGAAGTCGGCCCTGGTTGGAGTATTGGCGGCCCTTGTCGCCTCTACCTTTGGCACGGCTGCCGCTGTTGGCTTGCACTTCTTGCCCGGCAGGTTGCCAACCTTGGTGCGCACGTTGCTGATGATCCCATTGGTTACCCCGTCGATTATTCTCGCCGTGTCGATCTACGTGTCATTCTTGCAATGGCACCTCACCGGTTCGCTGCCCGGCTACGTTGTGGCTCACGCCGCGATTGGGCTGCCCTATGTGCTGGTCTCCGTCACAGCTGCCTTGAGCAGTTTTGACTCCACCTTGCTTCGGGCCTCGGCTTCCCTTGGGGCATCGCCCTGGCGGTCGTTCGTCACCGTCACCGCTCCTTTGATTTCCAAGGGCATCGGAACCGGCGCGCTCTTCGCTTTCGTCACCTCATTTGACGAAGTTGTTATCGCGCTCTACCTTCGCTCGCCGATGTTCCAGACTCTTCCAGTGCAGATGTACAACTCGGTGACAGTTGAGATTGACTCAACCATTGCCGCTTCCTCCTCGCTGATGGTCATTATCGTCAGCCTCATCCTCTTCATCCCCCAGTTCGCCAGAGCCAAAAAAACCTCATAAGGACATAGCTATGACCCAACTAAGCCAATCAAATTCCGAGACTTTTGCGGCGGCAAGTCTTGCGGCGAAATCGGGCACCGAGGTAAGACTTGAGGGTGTCACGAAGGATTTCGGGCTGGCAAAACCCGCTGTCGACGACATAACGCTGCGGATTGAGCCGGGAGAATTCATGACGCTTCTCGGGCCGTCCGGTTCTGGGAAGACCACCACCCTTAATCTGATCGCCGGGTTTGAGGTGCTTACCAAAGGGCAGGTTTTACTCAACGGGCAAGATGTCGGCGCCCTGCCGCCCCACAAGCGCAATCTGGGCATGCTCTTCCAAAATTATGCGCTTTTCCCGCATATGAGCGTGTATGACAATGTCGCCTATCCACTGCGTGAGCGAAAAACTGCCAAAGACGAAATCCAACGTCGGGTGGGTGAGGTGCTTGAGCTGGTTCAGCTGGTCGGCCGCGACAAGCATTTGCCAAAGCAACTCTCCGGCGGGCAACAGCAGCGTGTTGCCCTGGCTCGGGCTATCGTCTTCAACCCAAAGGTTTTGCTCTTGGACGAGCCGTTAGGCGCTTTGGACCGCAACCTGCGCGGAGCCTTGCAGCTTGAAATCCGCAGAATCCACCGTGAGGTTGGCTCCACTTTCGTTTTCGTTACCCACGACCAAGACGAGGCGATGAACCTCTCTGATCGCATCGCGTTGTTCAATGAGGGTGAAATTGAGCAGGTTGGCGCCCCCGAAGAGCTATATGCCCGGCCGGAAACCCTGTTCACCGCAAAATTCCTCGGCGATTCCAATGTGTTCCATCTTGGCAAAGTATCGCCAATCGATAATGCGGTTGCCTGGGAGGATGAACGCTGGGCAGTGGACGCCAATACAGTTTCGCCCAAGGTGGCCAGCGACCGCGGGTCGGCTTTAGTAGTTCGCCCGGAAGGCGTGAGCGTGTCAAAGAACCGCAGCGAAGTGCCGCCGGACGCCAATGCGGTAAAAGCAACCATTCTCGACATTGAGTACCTAGGGTCGTATCGCACGCTGGTTTTGGCGCTCGGAGACGCCAGGCTAAATGGAAGGGCCCGCATTGACGCGCAAAGCTCTGATTTCTCCCTTGGCGAAGAAGTAGTCGCTTGGTGGCGTCCTTATCGGCAACGCCTGGTTGCCGAGTAGGCCTTCGGGATGGGAAGGAAGAAGTGAAGATGGGGGACAATGAGGGAAAGTGGCCAAGTTATGCCGAGTTGCCCAAAGTGGGCGACGCGCATATTGGCTGCTCTTGGGAGCTTTTCGGCGCTGGCGACGAATTGGGTTCGCTGAACTTCCTGCCTGTGGATGCCCCGTTGCGGGCTGCCAAAGAAATCCAAGTCGGCAAGGTGGTCAACCTTGATTTCGCCTTGGATGCTTTTGAGCCTTTCCCCTCCGGGACGCGTC
>JAITSW010000154.1 GCA_031287505.1 Propionibacteriaceae bacterium | reverse complement strand
AGCGTTTCGTGAGCCTGGCGCGAGATAGAGCCGTACGACATCGCGCCGGTTGCGAAGCGCTTTACAATCTCGCTTGCCGGCTCAACATCTTCCAGCGCAATTGCCTTGCGGTCGGTCTTGAACTCTAGAAGTCCCCGCAGAGTCACCATGCGCTTAGCCTGGTCGTTTACCAAAGCCGTGTATTCCTTGAAGATGTCATAACGACCCCGCCTGGTCGACTCCTGCAGGCGGAAGATCGTCTCGGGGTCGAAAAGATGCGGGATACCCTCCCGGCGCCACTTGTAATCGCCGCCTCCTGAAAGCGCCCGATAGGGCATGGTGACGCGGTCCTTCGGATAGGCGCGCGCATGGCGCTTCGCAACCTCCTGCGCAACTTCGCCCAACCCAATTCCCTCAATCCGGCTCACCGTGCCGGTGAAGTAGGTTTCGACCAATTCGGACGAAAGGCCTATCGCCTCAAAAATCTGCGCGCCGGTGTAGGAGGCCACCGTCGAAACGCCCATCTTGGAGAGGATCTTCAAAACGCCTTTGCCCAGCGCCTTTCGCACGTGCGCGACAGCCACGTCTGGGTCGACATTGACAAACCATTCGCGGCGGGCCAAATCTTCGGCAGACTCAAAGCACAAATACGGGTTCACCGCGCCAGCCCCATAGCCCAAGAGCAGAGCCACATGATGAACCTCGCGCACATC
Organism: Propionibacteriaceae bacterium; assembly: GCA_031287505.1. Classification (GTDB taxonomy): domain Bacteria; phylum Actinomycetota; class Actinomycetes; order Propionibacteriales; family Propionibacteriaceae; genus Propionicimonas. The sequence continues at coordinate 2,737 of JAITSW010000154.1, read as the reverse complement.
GCCGGCCTCCACGATCAAGGAGACTTGCGTACGCCGCTTGGTGCGGATCAGGAAGTTATTGATCGCCGAGGTGAGCAGCAACGACGGGATCGGCGCATATTCGGAGTTCGAATGCCGGTCGGAGAGAATCAGGGTGCGCACGCCGTTTTCAATAGCCTCTTCGATCTCGGCGCAGATATTCTCCAACGCCGCTTTGAGCGCTTCTCCCCCGCCATCGACTTCATAGAGGCCGTGAACCACGTGGGTGTCGTAATCGGGCATCTGGCCATCGCGGTTAATACGGACGATCTTTGCCAGCTGGTCGGAGGTGAGCACCGGGTAGTCCAGCACAATATTGCGGCAAGAATCCGGGCCTGGGGAAAGCAAATTTCGCTCGGTGCCCAAGGTGGCCTTCATCGAAGTCACCAGCTCTTCGCGGATGGCGTCCAAGGGCGGGTTCGTCACCTGGGCGAACAACTGCGCAAAGTAGTCGAAGAGCAGCCGGGGACGATCAGACAGCACTGCCAGCGGGGTGTCATTCCCCATAGAACCGATGGGCTCGGCGCCGACGTTGGCCATGGGGGCGACAAGGATGCGGAGCTCTTCCTGGGTGTAGCCGAAGACTTGTTGACGGCGCTCGACGGAAGCGTGCGAATGCACCACATGTTGACGCTGCGGGAGGTCGTTGAGGCGAATCCGCCCCTCTTTGAGCCACTCCCCGTAAGGATGGTCGGCAGCCAATTTGGCCTTTATCTCATCGTCGTCAATGAGACGATGGGTATTGAGGTCGACCAAGAACATCCGCCCGGGCTTCATCCGCCCCTTTTGGACGACTTTCTCCGGCGGGATGTCCAAGACGCCGGCCTCTGACGCAAAGACGACCAAGCCATCGTCGCTCACCCAATAACGCCCCGGGCGCAGGCCATTGCGGTCCAGCACCGCGCCGATGAGCGTGCCGTCGGTGAAGGAGACAGACGCCGGACCGTCCCAAGGCTCCATCATCGCGGAATGGAAACGGTAGAAGTCGCGACGGGCGGTGTCCATCTCCAAGTGGTGGTCCCAAGCCTCTGGGATCATCATCAACACCGCGTGGGGCAACGACCGTCCGCCCAAATGCAGCAATTCCAGCACTTCGTCGAAAGAGGCCGAGTCAGAGCCGCCGGGGGTGCAGATGGGGAAGACTCGATTCAGATCACCGGGAATTAGGTCGGTTTCGATAAGCGATTCGCGGGCGGCCATCCAGTTGCGGTTGCCTTTGACGGTATTGATCTCGCCATTGTGGGCGATCATGCGGTACGGATGCGAGAGATCCCAGGTCGGGAAGGTATTGGTGGAGAACCGCGAGTGGAAGAGTGCCAGAGCGCTTGCCAGGCGTTCGTCGGACAAATCCGGAAACACCTCGGAAAGCTGGGCGGTAGTCAACATGCCCTTGTAGATGGTGGTGCGGGAACTCAACGAGGCAAAGTAGACGCCGGCTTCCGTGCGGGTACGCTGCCGCAGCGGATAAACGAGCCGGTCAAGGTCGATGCCGCCAATTCCCGCGGCGGCGGAAACAAAAAGCTGCTCAAAGTAGGGCATGGTGCCCAGCGAGATGGGGCTCAGCGAGTCGGTGACCACCGGGACTGTGCGCCAGCCGAGGACTTGCAGACCTTCTTCGATGGCGATGTATTCGATGGTTCGCTTGGCGGTGGCGCGCTTGACGGAGTCTTGGGGCAAGAATGCCATGCCCATGGCGTATTCTCCGGCCGCCGGGAGCTCGAAATCGGCAACCGCCCGGGCAAAGGCGTCGGGGACTTGGATCAAAATACCTGCGCCATCGCCTGCGCGCGGATCTTTGCCCGTGGCTCCGCGATGCTCCATGTTGAATAGCGCGGTCAAGCCCTTGGCCACGATGTCGTGGCTGGCCTGGCCAGAAAGCTGAGCCACGAATCCGACACCACACGCGTCGTGTTCAAACGCCGGATCGTACAGTCCTATTTTCTGTCGGCCAGACACTGAAGCCATGCATTGCTCCCATCATCGGATTGGGCTTGGTAGCACACCGGCGCCTATTGCGCCTACAGCCCTGCGCGGTTTACACATCTTACCGGAGAAGGGTAAGCCCCATCCGCGAGAGTCCACGTCTGCCGATCTCGGCCACACAAGGCACCGTTTCGGGTCAGACCCATCGGCGCGGGTTACGCCCTAAAAACCGTCGGTTTGAGTCGCCTCGGCGCGCCCAGGCTCAGTCATCAGGGTGACGAAGTCCACAACGTCATCGCGTCCACCCCCGCCATTTAGCGCCTGACCTGAAATCTCCAGTTCCCCCTGCAGCTGAGCCGTATCGCTTAGCGCATCCTCATCTTTGCCAGTCTCATCCGTTCGAAACTCGATAACCTCCTCGCGTCCCGGGCGGAATTTCACCAGCCAGGCCAGCAGCAGCACTCCGCCAATGCAAATAAGCATGGCCACAAACTGGTTGAAGCGAATAGGGCCGAAGGTGTCGTAGGAATAGTCCAAGCGAATAGCCTCGGTGAAGAAGCGCCCAAAGCCATAGAGCGCGATATAGAGCGCAAACACCTTGCCCCGCCCCAGCATGAAGCGCTTGTCTGCCCATAGCAGGACGCCGACCACGAAGAGATTCCACGCGGCCTCGTAGAGGAAAGTCGGATGGAAGGTCGCGAACTGCTCAAAACCGGGCAGCCGGTGGGCAGCATCGATTTCTAACGCCCAAGGTGAATCCAAAGGCATACCGTATAGCTCCTGGTTGAACCAATTT